>DAORCZ010000111.1:5867-13387 GCA_035345735.1 Pseudomonadota bacterium
TCTCGGCCTTCGTGCTGCATGCCTTCTGCGTGTTCTGCATCTCGCTGTACGTCATCAACTTGGCGCTCCTTCTAGTCGTCGCACCGGGTTCTCTGGCGTCGCTGCGCGCGCTCGCTGCGAGCTTCCCGGCGGATGTCAGGGCGCTATTGCGTCCAGCGCCGCTGCTGCTGGCCATCGCGCTGACATCAGGGGGCGCCGGATCGATCCTTCTTTTGCGCGGTGCCACAGCGCGCGCACAGGCGATGGCCGCCGAACGCAGCACCGCGACCCGGCCCGGAGAGGCCGCGCCATCCACGGGGGAAGAGCGACCGCCGAGCACTGCCGCAGCGTCGAGTGCAGAAGCGCGCATCAACCTCCTTGACCCCATCGCTCCCAGCCTTGGCCCCGCCGATGCGCCCGTCACCATCGTCGAGATCAGCGACTTCGAGTGCCCGTACTGCCAGAAGGCCTCGCAGACCTTGGCGGAGCTTCGCACGCTGTATCCCGGGAAGCTGCGACTCGTGTTTCGCAACTTCCCCCTCGATGAGAGCTGCAACAAGCTGCTCAAGCGCCAGATTCACGAGAATGCCTGTGCCGCTGCCCGCGCAGCGTTTTGTGCTGGTGAGCAGGGGCAGTTCTGGCCGTATGCCGAAAAGCTCTTTGGCGGCGAGACCGAGCCCACCGATCTCGACGCGCATATGCGCAGCTTGCACCTGAACGAGTCGAGCTTCCGTCGCTGCCTGCGTGATGAAGCAACGAACGCGCGCATCCTGCGCGACATCGATGAGTGCGCCCGGGCCGGCGTGGCAGGCGTCCCCGTGCTGCTGATCAACGGCCGCAAGCTCGCAGGCGCGCAGCCGATCGAAGCCTTTCGCAAGCTGATCGATGAAGAGCTAGCTCTCGCGGGCAAAGAAGTCCGCTAGGTCGGGCGGTAGCTGACTTTGCACCTCGACGGGCTGACCGGTCTCTGGGTGCGGGAAGATCAGACCCGCGGCATGCAGCGCGTGACGAGGTAAGAGCAGCGCTGGCTCTGTTACGTCCTCCTCCACTTCCTCGGACTCATCGCCCCCTGAGATGTCCGCGACAGCGGCAGGGACGGTGTCTTCCTCGCTGTCGGTGTCGGCATCGGCCAGCCCGCGAGCCACCCAGCGCAGGAAGATATTCTCATCGGGATACAGCTTGTCACCGACGATCGGATGGCCGATCGCGTTGAGATGAACACGGATCTGGTGCTGCCGCCCAGTATGGGGCCGACACTCAAGCAAGGTGTAGCAGCGACCGCGCTGGAGGACCTGGACTTCGGTCCGCGAAGGCTGACCGCCCGTCTCTAGAGATCGCACCGCCATGCGGACGCGCACGATGCTGTTGTCCGGCCCGATTGGCTGATCCAGGACCAAGTGATCCTGCTCGACCAGTCCGTGCACGATGGCCAGGTAGCGCTTGCGCACCAAGCGGCGCTGAAAGGCCACCTTCAGGAACGAGGCCGCCGCCTGGGTCCGGGCCACCAGCAGCAGGCCCGAGGTCTCACGATCAATGCGGTGCGCACACTGCAGCGGTTCCCCCGGAAAGCGCTCGCGCAGCACCGCAGTCAGCGTTGAAAAGTGATAACGCCCCGTCGGGTGAATAGGCAAGCCGGGGGGCTTATCGATGACATAGAAGCAGGGGTCGGCGTGCACAAGACCGATGTTGCGTGGCACCTGTGGCTCGGGGGGCGCTGGACGCCGGAAGGACACCAGCTGGCCAGAAAACACACGCATGCCGGGTCGGGCGGCTCGCCCTGCGACATCACAGTCGCCCTCGATCACACGCTGAATGCGACTGCGCGATAGCCGGCGAATGCGCTTCTGCAGGAAGCGATCAAGCCGCCAGCCATGGCACTCGTTCTCGACGACAAAGCGCTGCTCAACGATGGTCGGACGGCCCCCTGGCGCCCCGCTTTGGCCGGGGCAACGCCCCTCATGGTCAGTCTGATCTGGACTCTCAAGCTCGCTCACGATTGCTCACGCTAGGCACGCGGTTCTTGTTATAACGTCGCGACCGTCGCCGCCGGCGGCCAATATACTCGCATGCGTCCCTCGTCTGAAAAATCTGGCTGGCTGCGCTCGCTCTGGCCGAGCCCCTACGAGCAGCTGATTGCCCGCCGCTATCTCATTCGCTACCGCCGCAGCGGGGCGCTCACCACCCTCGCCGGCCTGAGCCTGCTGCTCACCGCCGGCATTGAGGCCTACTACTTCCTGCTCCCTGGGCAGAAGACCTTCGCGCTAGGCATCGCAGCGCTGGTGGCCCCGCTGGCCAGCATCATCGCGCTGCTGCTGACGGTGCTGTCTGTGTTCAGCACAGTGGCGGTCGTTGGCGTGGTGTTAGGGGTCGCGGCCCTGACGGTGGTCATGGCCGTCACCTCAGGCTTTCAGGGCGAGATCAGAAACCGCGTCATTGGACTCAACGCCCACGTGCTGGTCTTGAAGTACGGCCTCGACTTTCAAGACTATGGCGAGGCGATGAAGAAGCTGCTCGGCCAGCCCGAGGTCAAGGCCGCGTCGCCTTTCGTCTATCACGAGATGCTGCTGGCCAAAGACGGCTTCCGCACGGCGGGTGTGCTGGTCAAAGGCATCGACGTGCAGCGCGCTCCCAGCGTGCTCGACATGCAGCGCTGGCTCCTGCCGGGACCGGATGGTCAGCCACCGACGCTGGCCAGCCTGGGGGTCGATCAGGTGCCGCGCGAAGGTGGACCACCGGTGCCGGGGCTGCTCGTCGGCCGCGAGCTGGCGCGCAAGCTAAAGCTGCAGCCAGGTGAGCGCGTGCGCCTGGTCTCGCCACTCGTCGGGTTGGACTGGACCGGCGAAGGTGCGCCGGCCCGCCGGACCGATGATCCACCGCGTGTGCAAGAGTTCCGCGTCGCTGGCATCTTCAGCGCCGGCTTTGATGAGTACGACCGACGGCTGCTGATGGTCACGCTGCCCAAAGCACAAGAGCTGGTCGGCTTGGGCGACACCGTCACCGGAATCGAGCTGCGCCTGCACGATCGCCAAGTCGACGTCGCCCGCCGCGTCGGTGATCAGCTGGTGCAGTTCCTCGGCGGTCCGCCCTTCCGCAGCGTCGATTGGGAGGAGCTGAATCACAACCTGTTTACCGCCCTGCGGCTGCAGAAAGCGGTCCTCACGCTGGTCTTGTTTCTCATCATCCTCGTCGCTGCGTGCAACATCATCGCTTCGTTGACGCTGCTCGTCGTCGAAAAGACGCGCGAGGTGGCCATTCTGCGGGCCATGGGCATGTCGGCGCCCTCGGTGGCTTCAGTGTTCCGCACCGCCGGCATGGGCATTGGCATCCTCGGCACGGTACTCGGCCTGATCATGGGCCTGCTGACCTGTGCGCTGGTGCGGCGCCTGGGCTATCTGCTCGATGCCAAGGTCTACATGATCGACCATCTACCGACGGACGTGTCCTGGCCCGAGGTCGCGTTCATTGGCGGCATGACCCTGGTCATCTGCCTGCTTTCAACGCTGTACCCGGCTCTCCGCGCGGCTCGCTTGCGTCCCGCGGACGGGCTGCGCATGGACTGAGCGGGGCTCGTTCGCAGCCACGCCTTCGGCCCGCTGCAGAAGCAGCGCCAGCGCTTGCTGGTCGCTGATCTCAACGGGACGACCGCGGTTTTCGTACGCTAGTTGCAGACGGAAGGCCTGAAGCGTCGAGCGCAGCAAAGCGGACGGGGGCTGGCCAGCCGGACTGCCTAGCTGCAGCGCGGCTTCATCGCGCACCTGCTGCGGCACGATCAGCTTGCGGGGGCGGCGGGGGCGGTTGTCATCGCGGCTCGAATCGGAAGAGCCCGAGGACTCGGCCGAGGAATCATCCGAGGACTTTGATGAGTTGTCCGATGAGTGTTTGGAAGACTGATCCGAGCTCCCAGCCGACGAGCGCGAGACATCGGGACCACTTACCTGCGAGCTCAGCACCGAGCCCTGACTCGACGATGCGGCGAATGCATCGAAGCCTCCCGCCGCCGCAGCCTCTTTTGAGCCCATCATGCCGCACAGCGCGAATCCAGCCGTTCCTAGCCACACGTGTGCTCTGCGCTTCATCTCGATCCTCCATACGCATGAAAGTTCATGTCAGCCGCCTGCAAGCGGCGCTAGCGTCGTGATAAGCGGCCGCTCGGCGGAAGGTCCGCTCGCTGCTCGCACGATCTGTTCGATGAGGGCGCGGCGGTTGTCCTGGGTTCGCTGCCACTCGCCTAGCTCGGCGGGAAAGTAGGTCTGAAGCAAGCGCTGCGCCTCGCGGAAGAGCGCCTGCGCGACCGCATCACGATCCCGATCGGGCGGCCGGCGCACCTCCCAGCGGAAAGGAATGCCATAGCCAGCGGCAACCCCCAGCCACGGCAGCTCGATTCCCAGGCGTGGCAGCAGTGCCTGTACTTCGGCCAGGATCGACCGCTCGCGGTTCAGCAACACAAAGCGAGTCAGCTTGCGCTCGGCATCAGCCAGGCGACGCGTGAGGATCCAGCCCTCCAGCGCGAATGCCTGCGCCGCAAGCGGCCCCGTCACCTCGGCTGGTAGCGCGGACAGCGCCGCCAGCCAGGCCTGTCGCTGCCTCGCGTCACTTTGTTCTACATATCCCCGCAGCGTGGCTGGAGCACTCGCAGGAAGCAGCGGACGCAGAGCGGCGTACGCGGCCTCATATCGCCCAAGCTGCGAGGGAAAATAGAGCCCTTCCCGCTCACGCTGGCGCCGCGCGGCCTCCCCCGTCACCTGCTCAGGCAGCGGCGGGAGTTCGATCATTCCGCTGCGTAGTAGCTCATCGCGCAGGCCGTTTGGCGAGATCACGTGGATGCGCTGCAGTCCCGGATGGCTGCTGGCGCTCTTGAGCAGGCTCAGGGACTCGCTCGCGCAGTTGTTGCTCAGAAAAAAATACCGGCTGGCGTAGCTCCAATAGATCTCCAGCACCCGCAGCACAAGCTGGCGCTGCTCGTCGGGAGAAAGACGCAGCGGCAGGCTGTCCAGGCCGCGAAGCTCCTGCTCGGTGTACTCGATCAGCACCACCGGAAGCGGTTTGACAAAGAGCTGTGAGGCGTAGCCGCCGGTGAGCCCCTTCCACGGTGAGATCTGCAGATCCCCCCCAAGGTTCGCGCCAAAGCCGATGACGATGTGGTCCTGCACATCGGCCATGCACTCCGGCCCGACCGTCGTCCGCGACTCGTTGCACACCACCAAGCGAAACATGCTGTGACCAAAGCGACTGCCGATGCCCTGGCCGCGGGCCGCTAAGACGTAGTGCACTTGATAGATTCGCGCGGGGTCTAGCGATAGCGCCTCACCGCGGTAGTACACGGTGTAGTTCTGCTCGCAGGCGGCCTGTGGATACGGACGATAGCGCAGCGCCTGCTCGAAGAAGCTGTAGCTGGCGGGCCGTCGGCAGCGATACTCGGGATCGAGCAAAAAATACTCGGCATTCACCGCCAAGCTCTCGTCCAGGCTGTATCCCTCATAAGGGTCGGGCGAGCGAGACCACAGCTGATTCCGAGGTGCGAGGCGACGCAGGATTCCTTGGCGATCGAAACGCACCAGGTGGCGATACCGTGGGTCCTGACTAAGCCCCACCTGGGCATCGTAGGCGTGCATCACTTCGTGCAGCACGGTAGCCACGGCCAGCCGATACAGCGAGCGATGGCCGCAGGGGTAGCGCGACTCGGCGTCGGGACCCGCACGAACGATGGCTGGAAAGCCACGGTGTAGATGAATGCGATGCGGCGCTCTATTGTCTCCTGCCAGCTGCAGGAACGCGAGCTCTTGCGGCGATCGTGGCGTTGCGGAGCGCTCGCGGGAGTCCTCCTCCGGACACCTGGGTACCCGTACGTCGCGCCCGTCCACAGCCGCGTCTCCCTCGGGAGAATGATCGAACGACACCAGAACGGTCTGCGCTACGCGCGCTTGTACCCGCGGGGGGACTGAGCGCTCAACCTCGCGCAGGAATGCCGAAAGCGGCGCGATATCGTCGGGTGTAAGAAAGCGCGGCGACAGTTCGAGCCGAAAGCCGCGGGAAGCCTGCACCGGCCGCGAGATCAGGCCGAGAAAGAGGCAGACCAGACAGGCGCCGCTGCGCCACACCCTACTTCACGATGTTGAGCAGCGCGCAGAACGTACCGAACACCAGTCCTGCGGCACCGAGTGTCGTCTCGTTTTCGCACAGCTGAGCGTGCATCCTCTCGCCGAGCCGCCGCTGCCCCGAAGAGAGCTTCTGACCAAACCACAGGAGCAGCATGGTGTAGCCGAAGCGCAGCCCGAGAAGAAAAGACGCCAGACCCGCAGCCAGGCTGCCAATGTAGACCACCGGCGCATAACGGATAAAGCCCAGGTAAGCGACCATTTTGATGGTGCAATAGAGCCCGCTCACCGCGGCCCCGATCCCGAGCATCCCAGATAGCGGCGACAGCGCTTGCAGCCAAAAGCGCAGGCTAGGCAGGTGTTTGCCTAGCGACCGCTCGCAAGCCAAGGCGGCGACGAGAAGAAGCATGACACTGCCCAGAAGTCCCATGGGCGTCATTATCGCTGCCTCGGCTGGGCGCTGCAATTGACAAAGCTTGCTCGCCGCGTCGAGTATAGGACCCAGCATGTCCCCACGCGCGCAGGCACCAGATGCCCCCAAGCAGCGGCTCACGCTGCGAGCCATGGTGCGTGGCGCCAACACCACAGCGCGTGCCGTGCGGTTTTATGAGGCGCAGGGACTAATCCAGACGATGGCTCGTTCGCCTGGCGGACACCGCTGGTTTGCCCAGAGCGAGCTGGACCGCCTGCGTCTGGTCATCGATCTCCGCGCCTGCGGGCTGTCCATCGAGGAGATCCGCACGGTCCTTCTGGCGAAAGAGCAGGGCACCACACCCCAGCAGTCAGCCACCGCGGTGCAGAGCCTGCTAAATACTCATCTTCTCGAGCTCTCACGCAAAGCGACGATCATCCAGCGTCTAAGCCGCGAGCTCGGCGCGACCGTGCAGCTCCTGGATCAGTGCGCTCACTGCGACGATCCGCGCGGTTTGCAAGCCTGCACTAGCTGTGAGCTCCCCAGCCTGTCCACCACCCCACCCAGCTTCCACCACATCTGGACGTTACCGCAGGTGCCAAGTGGAACCATCACGGCAGCCGGCGGCAGAGCGCGATCGACACGACGAAACGGCGGCTAGCGGCCTCTACCTGCTCTGAAACAGCGCCGCCAGCAGCGGCATCGACTAGCGAGAACTCTTGATCATCGCTCGGCCCCAAAAGTTAACGCGGCGGCTTGCACAGCACTTGCCCAAGCTGCCGATCTTCCCGCTGTATCGCGTGCAGCTGTTCCCGCGCGCACTCTTGCCGCTCTACATCTTTGAGCCGCGCTATCGCGAGCTGACCGCACACTGCCTGCGCAGTGGTGGCACGATGGCCATCGCCTCGCTGTTACCGGGGTACCGCGAGGACTATCAGGGCCGGCCGCCGATCCGCCGCACAGCTGGGGTTGGCCGCATCGTGGCCCACCGCCAGAACCCGGATGGCACGTACAACATCCTCCTTTTGGGCATG
>DAORCZ010000112.1:0-13382 GCA_035345735.1 Pseudomonadota bacterium
AGTTCCAAACTGTCTACTGGTATCCCGACAGCGACCTGCTGCAGCTAGAACGCCGCTTCGGTCGAGCGTTCATGGAGCGGCTGTTTGTTCACGCCGCACTGTTCGAGATCAACAAGATCGCCAGCCTGCGGCCCCAGATCGTGGACCTCGGCCCCTACGCCGCGTACCACACCGTCGCGCTGGAGTCGCTGTGGCGCACCGTCTTTCAGCAAGTCTGGGCCCAGTGGCGCTTCGAAAACAACCTGCCGCATGAGCCGCCACCGCGCTGGGCCAGTCAACCCCGCGCCCCTGAACCTACGGCCGTGGGGCGCGATCAGCGCGTGCCTCAGGTGCTGCTGTTCTGCGGTGGTGGCAAAGACAGCCTGGTCACGATGCGGCTCCTGGAGCGAGCGGCCATTCCGTTTGCGTCGTTCGCCTATTCCTCCAGCATCTATGGCCCGGCCCGCGCGCAGCATCGCCTGATCGATGGCTTGCTGGATCTCGGACAGCCCGAGCGCCGCCATCGCCAGATCGTCCTCGACGACTTCTTCGATGCCCCGGTGCTGGATCTGGTGGGCGCGCAGGCTGGCGTGCACACCCTCACCGCTGCGGAGACCCCAAGCTCGATCTTCGCTTCCCTGCCCATCCTGCTGCAGCACGGCTATTCGCACATCGTGCTGGGCCATGAAGCCAGCGCCAACCGCGGCAACCTAACCTGGGCGGCCACCGGCGAAGAGGTCAATCATCAGTGGGGCAAGTCGCGGGCGGCCGAGCGCCTGCTCCATGCCTACGTGCAAAAAGAACTCGTCTCAGACCTCGGGATCTTCAGCCTGCTGATGCCGATCTTCGACGTAGTCATCTTCGAGCTCCTGCGAAAGGACGAAGCGAGCCTGGCTGCCACGCACTCGTGCAATGTCCAAAAGCCATGGTGCCGGCGCTGTCCCAAGTGCGCCTATGTCTGGCTGAGCTATCGCGCCCACCTGAGCCGCGAGCCCGTCGAAGCGATGTTTCCCGAAGACCTGCTGGAAGCCCCCGGCAATCAGGGCTTCTTTGCCGACCTCTTGGGCTTGGGCGCGCACACGCCCTTTGAGTGCGTGGGTCAGATCGAAGAGAGCCGCTTGGCGCTGGCGCTGTGTGGGGCGCGTGGACTTTTGGGTCCCGCAGGGCAAGCTTGGCTTGCGCGCTTGCCGCCTCTGCCGCTGCACACGGTGCTCGATCGCTACACCGCAATCGATGGAGGGAGCGACGGCCTTCCCGCTGAGTTCGCCTCGCCGATTCTTTCGCAGATGCAAGCGGCCGCGACTGCAGCACGCCAGCGAATTCTCAAGTGGCTGGGATAGGATGCCGCTCCCGGCGATGATCGATCTCGAACAGGTCAGCAAAGACTACGGCGGTCAGCGTGTCGTCGATCACGTCTCTCTGCGCGTCGAGCCGGGCGAGCTTCTGGTGCTGCTTGGGGAATCGGGATCGGGCAAGACCACGACCTGCAAGATGATCAACCGCCTGATCGAACCCTCAAGCGGCAGCATCCGCGTCGCCGGGCAAGACGTGCGCGATCTCGACGGTCATGTGCTGCGGCGCCGCATCGGCTACGCCTTTCAGCGCCTGGGCCTGTTTCCGCATCTCACCGTGGCGGAAAACATCGGCATCACACCGCGCCTGCTGGGCTGGGATGCGGCGCGGATCCAGGCGCGCGTGCACACGCTGCTTGAGCTTGTCGAGCTGGACCCAGCCCGCATGCGCGATCGTTTACCCAGCGAGCTGTCCGGGGGCCAGGCCCAGCGGGTGGCGGTCGCGCGCGCCTTGGCCGCCGAGCCACCAGTGCTGCTGCTCGACGAGCCGTTTGGCGCCCTCGATCCCCCGACGCGCGAGCGCCTGCAGCTGTCGTTCGATCGCATTCGCCGTGACCTTGGCCTGACCGCCGTCTTTGTCACTCACGATGTGACCGAGGCCATGCTGCTCGCCGATCGCGTCGCCGTGCTTAAAGACGGCCGGCTGCTGCAATGGGGGACCTTCCGCGAGCTCGTGAGCCAGGCCGCCGATCCCTATGTGCGGGAGCTGGTCTCGGCCCCGCGCCGACAGGCTCGACTGCTGCAGTCGCGACTGGGAGACCTCGGCGAATGAACGAACAGCTACGCCTCTTGCCGACCTACCTGATCGCGCACCTCGCGCTCTCGCTAGCCGCGCTGTTTCTGGGGGTGCTGTGCAGCGTGCCGCTCGGTGTCTTGGTGACGCGCTATCGTCGCTGGGAAGCGCCCGTTCTGGGAGTCGCAAGCGTGCTGCAGACCATCCCTGGCCTGGCCCTTCTCGCCATCATGGTGCCTGCGCTGGCCGCACTGGGAGCGCGCAGCATCGGCTATCTGCCGGCGCTGCTCGGCCTGTTTCTCTACAGCCTGTTGCCGATCCTGCGCAACACGGTGGCCGGCCTATCCGGAATCGATCCGGCCGTGCTGGAAGCGGCCCGCGGCGTTGGCATGACCGATCGCGACTCGCTGCTGCGGGTTGAGCTGCCGCTGGCTCTGCCGGTGATCATCGCCGGCATTCGCACATCGGCCGTCTGGACCGTTGGCACCGCCACCTTGTCCACGCCCGTCGGCGCCCCCAGCCTGGGCAACTACATCTTTGGCGGCCTGCAGACGCGCAACTATGCCGCGGTGCTGCTCGGCTGCGTTGCCTCGGCGGGCCTGGCACTGACGGTGGACGGCACCATCCGGATGTTCGCGCGAGGAATCGAAGGGCGCAGTCGGGCGCGCCTGCGGACGGCTCTGCTCCTGCTCTCCCTGCTGTCCGTGACGGCGCTGTCGCCCCTTGTGCAGGCGCTGCGCGGACGTGAGCGTGTCCAGTTCACGGTCGGTGCCAAGACCTTCACCGAGAGCTACATCCTGGCTCACGTGCTGGCCCAGACCGTGCAACGCGATACCCGGCTAGCCACCCGCACCCTGGAGTCGCTGGGCTCGACCGTGGCGTTCGACGCGCTGGTCGCTGGCCAGATCGATGCCTACGTCGACTACTCCGGCACGCTGTGGTCGACCGTGCTGCATCACAGCGGACCCCGTCCCGACCGCCACGCGCTGCTGTCGCAGGTCCGCGACGAGCTAGCCACCCAGTACGGCGTGCGCTTGGTGGCGGCGCTGGGCTTTGAAAACACCTACGCCCTGGCGATGCGTCGCGCCGAGGCCGATCGGCTGGGCCTTCGTCGACTCAGCGAGCTAGCCCCCCACGCCGGCCGCCTGCGTATCGGCGCCGACTATGAACTGTTTCAGCGCAGCGAGTGGCGAGCCATCGTCAGTAGCTACCGCCTGGCATTTGCCGAGCAGCGCAGCATGGATCCCTCGCTGATGTACGAGGCCGCGCGCTCGGGTCAGGTCGATGTCATTGGCGCCTTTTCCACCGACGGACGCATCGCCGCCTACGACCTGGCCGTATTGGCCGATGATCGCGGCGCCATCCCGCCCTACGATGCCGTGATCCTGGTCAGCGCGCGGGTCGGGCGCGACCTCCCACAGGTCGTGGAAAGTCTGCGTGGCCTGGCTGGACGAATCAACGCCACCACCATGCAAGATCTCAATCGACAAGTGGACGAGCAGCACCGCACCCCTGCGGCCGCCGCGCGCACCGTGACGCAGCCAACGGCCGCTGGCACCGCCGCCACATCGGCACACTAAAGGGTCGGCGCCCTCGGATTCCAAGGCTGCGCGATGGAATCCGTCTCGCCGTAGGGCCGTAGAGGCCGTGCGCCACGGCGAGTCGCGAGCCACCGGTTTCCCAGCGTCTGCTGTGTCAGCCCAGCTATCCGATCTGTGTCAAGCGGGGAGCGGCAAGTCGGCGGAATTGCTGCGACCTCAAGTGACAGGGCCAAGCCAAACGTAGACCGTGGCAGAGCCACAAACAGCGGTCTTTCGCGCCCCTGCATTGAGCCTGCGGCGGACTGCTGAACCAGCGCATCTGCGACGGGACATGGCCAGTCACAAGCGCGAGGGAGGGGTGCCGCCGACGGCCCAGGGGTCTGGCACAGCGCTTGCCATGGTGTCGGTTCGTCCACCGTCACCCCTGAAAGATCTTCCTCCCGAACAAGAGGTTTGCCCCATGAAGACTCTCGAAAAAATTCTGAAGTTGAGCAGCCTGCTACTCATGTCCGCGAGCTTGCCCCACTGTTCCGATGAGGGCTCCGGGGCGCAGGCCAACCTGCCGGTGGCCATGATGCCCATGACGCCGATGACCGAGACCCAGCCTGACCCGATCGTGTACAGCGCCCCCACGCTGTCGTCGGTGATGCCGACCAGCGTGCCGAACAACGTGCTGTCGCCCCTGACCCTGACGGGTGCGAACTTTCGTTCGCCAGCCGCGGTCACGATCGGCGGCGTGGACTGCACCTCGGTCACGGTGGTCTCGCCGACCCAGATCACGTGCATGTATCCCGGCAGAGCCGCGACCTGCGGTGGCCAGAGCATCTCCGTGACCCACCTCGATGATCAGAAGAGTGGAGACCTGCCGCTGCCGCAGGGACTGCGGCTGACCTCGGGCAGCTTCGGCTTTGGCGATGCCGCCACGACCGTTGTCGAAAACGGACCGGCCTCGATCGTCGTGGGCGACTTCGATGGCGACCAGATCCTGGATCTCGCCACCGCCAACCGGATGCGCAACAGCGTCAGCCTGGCACGCGGCACGGGGGGTGGCGGTTTCGCGGACGCCGTCCCATTTCCAGTCGATACCCATCCCACCGCACTAGTCGTCGCCGATCTCAATGGGGACCAGAAGCTGGACATTGCTTCGGCCAATGATGGCGCCAACAGCGTGAGTGTCCTTTTGGGCGATGGGCAGGGCGGCTTCGCTTCCGCGGCCAACTTCCCCGTCGGGATGGCGGCGACTGCGATCGCTAATGGCGACTTCAACGCCGATGGCAAGCTTGACCTGGTCACCGGCAACTTCACGAGCCGCGATGTCAGCCTGCTTTTGGGCGATGGCCAAGGTGGCTTTGCCAGCGCAGTTCACTTCGCCGCTGGTGCCAATCCCAGCTCGATCACCGCTGGTGACTTCAACGGCGATGGGAAGCTAGATGTGGCGGTGGGGAACTTCAATGGAGACGACGTGAGCGTGCTGCTCGGCGATGGCCTGGGCGGCTTTGGCAACGCTGCGAACTTTGCGGCGGGTAGCGGTCCAGTGGCCATCACCTCAAGAGATCTCAATGGCGATGGCAAGCTCGATCTCGTGGTCCCCAACCTCAAGGGCGGCACCGTCAGCGTGCTGCTCGGCAATGGCATGGGAGGCTTCGCCAGCCCCGCCAGCTTGGCCGCCGGCGCAGATCCGTTTTGGGCCACGGTGGGTGACCTCAACGGGGATCAGAAGCTTGATCTCGCCGTCACCAATGGCAGCACGATGGGCGTCCTGCTCGGCGATGGCCTGGGCGGCTTCAGCCCCTACTCGGTCCTGGCTAGCGGCACCAATCCCAGCGAGGTGGTGATTGCGGACTTCAATCGCGATCAGCTGCCCGATCTGGCCTTCGGAAACTATGGCAGCAACACCTTCTCGGTGGTGCTCCAGCGCTGCCAGTAAGCAGAGGCGTGGCGCAGTCAGTGCGTAGCGTTCTTGACGAAGAAAAAAATCTGCGCGGTGCCGTCCCACACGCCCACGCCAGCTGCCCTCGTTTCCGCCATGTGTCCCGTCGCTGAAGCGCGCCCCCGAGCCTTGGCCTGAGCCATGCAAGAGCTTTGCTCCTTGGGGGGCTGCTCATGCATACGGCAAGACCGCGCATCGCGCTGTGGCCAGTTCTGCTCTCGGCTGCGCTTTTCAGTCCGGCCTGCGGGACCGACTGGATGGACATCCAGCGCACCTTTGTCGAAGGCTTGGTGCACAAGGGTCCGTTCGTCCGCGGGAGCGGAATCCGCGCGGCCGCCCTCGACAGCACAGGACGACCGACGGGAGTCCAAGTGACATCCAGCGTCTCCTCGGACCTGGGCGCCTACCGCCTAGAGATCAGCGCCGAGGCGCTGGCGCTAAGTGCCGAGGGCGGCTACTTCAACGAGAGCACCGGTGCGCTCACCCTGTCGCCGCTTATGCTGGGGGCGTTTTCCCCCATGCCCAGCTCGGGAACCCAGCGCGCCCACATCAACATCGTGACCCACGTCACCCTGCCAGGCGCCGCCAACTACTGGCACTCCGGCACGCCCCTGCCTGCGGCCTTGGCGCAGGCCGAGGATAATCTGCGCAGCGCGCTGGGTCTGGCTTGGCCGCAAGGAGTGCCGCTGCCGGGCCGCGAGCTCAGCCTAGAGTCGCCGGACCCCGACCGCCGAGCCTACCTGTGGGCGGTCACCCTGCAGTACTTGCTGGCCGCCGAGCGGGGCGCGGGAAGCGGCAGCACGGTCGAGGCGCGGATGCGCAGCCTGCTCGAGCAGACGGCATCCAGCCTGAGTCCAAGTGGACTATTCGATCCAACGCTCACGGCGCAGTTCAAGAGCGTGCGGGGTGCCTGGGCCCCCGACAAGCTGATGACGACGCTTCGCAGCTACCTGGCTTCGCAGGGGGCCGACGTGCCGCTACCTGATCTGCAGCGCGTCCTCGACAACGACGGCGATGGCGTCGGCAACGCCAGTGACACCTGCCCCTACTACGCAAACCCCAATCAGGCCGATCGGCCGCTTGGCGTCTGCGGCATCGATGTGCAAGAGCAGCCGCTCTTGGGTTCCACCGATGGAGCCAACTGGATCTTGCTCGCCCTGCAGGACCGCAGCGGCCAAGTGCGCGTGCAGTTTCTGTCGCGCCTGAGCACCGGCGACTTCTTTGCGGTAGCCGATGGGCAGGGTCGCTTCAGCACGCCACAGCCGCTCGTCCTGCCGTCGGGGGGACCGAAGCGGTCCCCGAACACGACCAAGCTGCGGGTGATCGGCGACATCGATGGCGATGGTGGAAGCGATGTGTTGGCCTCAGACAGTGTGGCCAGCGTGCCCGAAGGGCTGTATCTCAGCAGCGGTGGAAGCGGCCTAAGCGCCTTCAAGCCGACTCTCGCTACGCCCCCTCCGCAGGTCGGCGGAGCGGCCTTTGTGGGCTTCGGCAATGGGCCCGGCAGCGCGCCGGTTGCCATCGGCGACTTCGACAAGAACGGACTCTTGGATCTCGCCGGCCTGCACACCGAGGCAGGGGGAAAAGCCTGCGTCGCACTGCAGCTGCAGTCAGCGGCCGGGATCTGGGACACCCCGACCCTGCCGATAGCGCCCTCGGCCAGCCCAGGAACGCTGCGCACGCTCAGCGTGGGAGACATGAACCAAGATGGCCTGCTGGACCTCGTCACCGCCGGCCAGTTTGGGGCACAGGTTCTGCTCGGGGATGGCCTGGGCGGCTTCTCTCCGCTGCCCATCGTCGCCGCCTGTGGGGTCAGCGCCTGCCCGTTTCAGTCGTGGCTGTCGGACTTCGATCACGATGGCAGCCTCGATCTACTGACCTATGCGGTGAGCCCGACGGCCCCCGCCGAGCCCGCCTTTCTGGGCCTGCACCTCGGCAGCACCAGCGGCCAGCTGGGCGCGCTGACCAAGCTGTACAGCTATGCCCCATTCTTCCGACCGATGGCGGTGCAGCCGCTGGACGCCAATGGCGATGGCTGGCAGGACATCCTATCGGTCGAAGGCAACGAGCTGCAGCTTCTCCCCAACAACCGTGGGATCGTCGCTCCTGTGCAGGGCCTGCCGGTGCTGACCTCCAGCCTCTTTCCCAATCGCTGGTTCATCGGCGCACGAGATCTCAACTCTGACGGCAAGAGCGACCTCATGCTGTTTGGCGGGGCTGCGTTTGGAAGCAGTCCAGCGCCCGCTCAGCCGGGACTCTTGCGCCTGTTACTGCGCTGATTTGTTGAATGGCTCGGACGAGTGGCTCGGACGAGTGGCTCGGGCGCGTGGCTCGGGCGCGTGGCGGCGCGTGGTGTTGGGGCAGCAGCCAGGCGCGGCAGACTTGCCGACGATTGCCTAGAACTCAATCTTCGGTGCCAGACCCAAGATCGGGCCGCCGACTTCTTTGCCGCGATGGGCGTAACCGAGGTTGGCGTCGAATGAGAAGTAGCGATGGAAGCGATAGCCCAGCGTGAGGTACATCAGCCCGCCCATGTCGGCGCCAAGCGGCAGGTTGCTGGCTTCCAGCGTGAAGCTCATCGGCACGCGTGGCACGGTATTCCAGGCTAGGCGCACCCACGCCCGCACACCGACAGAAGACACCCCATCAGCCCCGACCGCGAAGTGCGTCCCAGGATCGTGCCCGATCAAGATCTGACCACCGCCGCCGCCATCGAAATGCTGCGGCCCGGCCCCCAGCGTGGCCCGCAGATCCATGCGCACCAGGCGTCCAAAGCGGAAGCGAACTTCCGCGAAACCATACGTCAGGCCGACGTTGTCGACGTAGACGGGCAGCGGCTCCTGCAGCGTGAACGATTCCCCGCGCAGCACGCCTCCGCCGATACGGATCGAGTACACAGCCGAAAGGATGCGGTAGGTGAAGTCGCCCTCCAGTCGGTAGTAGTAATCACGCATGTCGCGCGTCCGCTGGCCATCGGCCGAAATCACCGTGCGCAGACCGCGATCGACATACAGCCCGTGAAAGCGAAACTGCGAGCGATTGCCGACGTGCTGCGCCAGCATCTCGCGACTGCGGCGCTCCGAATCGTCGAGCTGCACAGCCACGGCGTGCGGCCAGTTGGGACTCGCGAACACGGGCTGATCGTCCGCGTCCTCACCGCTGCTTGGACGACAGCTCAGGTAGTACTCCAGCGTGCCCGGGCGCACCGCGCTCTCGGGAATGAGGGCGGAAAAGGTCGCAGTGTCGCGCAGCCCGAAGCGGACGCGCTCGAAGCGCGACTCGCCGAAGCGGCGGTAGTGCAGAAACAGATCGGTCGCCTCGGTCGGCGGATCCTGCCACTGCACCGAGATCAAAAGCGCCACCCCAGCCGGGACCGAGACCAGCGGCTGATGTCGCAGCCGCAGCGGCACTGCGCTTTTCGGCGCCGGGCTCGCGGCCGCTTGCGCTTTTCCAGCAGGACTTGCCGCGACGGGGGGGGCGGGCGCTTCCCCCGATTCCACCAGGGGAGCCGCCCACAACCAAGCCGGCGCGCTGCACAAAATTCCCACGCCCCACGACAGAAGGGGCTGCGTCTGGATCGGGTTACTCCTGCGCATGGTCCCCTCCTCACCAGCCCATGACGACGCCGAGCCCGACGCTGAGCCCGCCGTGATTGATGTTGCGCACGTCGTAGCCGATGCGCGCCGTGGGTGCGAACCAGCTGCGAAAGCGCCAGCCGACTTGATAGATCAGCCGCACACCCAGATCGGTCTGTACCGGCTGATTGGTCGCGACCACGGTCACGCTCATCGGCCAGTTGCGGATCACGTTCCACTCCAGCTTCAGCTGCGCCAGCGCGCCAAAGTCCGAGATGATCGCGCCGCCGATGATCAGGTTGGTGCCCAGCTCGCTGCCGATGCGCAGCTTCAGCTCGGCCCCGCCGCCGGCTCCGGCCCGGCTCTGCCCGGCGAGGCCGCGCGCCGCCAGACCGACCAAGCGATGAAAGCGCAGCTCGCCTTCGACGTAGCCGTAGTTGATGCCGACTGGACGCGGCGACATCATCCGCTCGTCGAGATTGGCGACACTCTCGCCGTATCCGCTCAGCGTGCCGAACCCCGTGCGGACCGAGTACAGAATCCCGCCGAGGCGATACATGAAGTCGGCCTCGGCGTTGAAGTAGTAGTCATTGCCGCGGAAACGATTGAAGTCGACGAACTCGAAGAACCCGCTCACTGCCGAGTGATTGGGGCCCGGCGGCGGCGGCGGACCGATCGGCGGCTCGATCACGACGTCGCTCGGCTGCTCGGCCGTGCCCGCGAAGATCGACTGGCGCCCCGTGGTGTCGATCAGTCCGACGAACAGCTCGACGGTGCCGGCGGTCCGCAGACGCGGCGGCACCAGGATGCGGTAGTAGCCGGTGGCATCGGCTGAAAACGGCAGGCGCTGGTAGGTGTAGTCGCCCTCGCGACGGACGTATAGCAGCGCCTCTTTGACGGTGCCGGGATTGCCGACATAGACCGCGACCTCCAGCGGATCCCCCGCCAAGATGCGTCGCGGCACGAGCACACTGGCAATCGGGCGGGCGGGCGGCTCCCCGGTGCGGCTGCTCGGCTTCGGCGTCGCCTCACGCGCGTGCGCAAGCTGATCGGTTGCGGCCTGCAGCGTGCGCTGGGTCGTGCGCAGATGCGTCAGCTCATCCTCGATCGCCGCTCGGAAGGGGCTGTCGGGATGGCTCCCGAGGAAGGTCTCAAAGATCTGAATGCGCTCGGCCAGCGGTCGGCCCAGCGCTCGCTCAAAGATCTGCTGGGCCTGCTGCGCTTGCGAGGGCTCGCTAGCCGAAGGCGGCGAAGTCGGGTGAATCTCCGGGCTGGAAGACGGCGGATGGGACGGCGGCAACGACGCACTTCCGCCCCCCGCAGGGCCGCGACCACGCTCAACCGCAGGTGGTGCCGACGGGACGGACGGGACGGACGGGACGGGCGATCCGGACGGTGCGACTGGCACGGGCGGTGCCGCACTGGCGCGGACCTCGGGCTTGGCGGGTGGCGACACATTCACCACATCCCCGATCTTCACCAAGGGCCCCATGCGACGCTGCGCCCGGCCATACGACAGCACGCTGCCCACCCCTTCGATGATCAGCGTGCCCAGTGGAAAGTGATCGACCAGCCGCTTTCCCGTCACCGGATGCTTGGCGATGATCGTCCGCAGCACGCGCACGCTCTGACCCACGCGCAGGCCACGCTCACCGCCGACATCGAAGTACAGCAGATCGCCCTCGATGCGCACGATGGTGCCGTCGTGCTCGCCGACCTCGTCATCCGGTTCGTCACCATCGTCGTTCGCGGGGCTGGGACTAGCCGCCGGCTGCGCCACCGGGCTGCTCGGCGGACTCTGGCCGGGCCCCTTGGCCCCGTTGCCCACCACTGCGGTGCCGCTCCCTCGGGGCTGAGCCGCCGCCACTTGCACCGTCGTGCACAGGGTCAGCGCGATCAGCCCCAGCGGCCGATGTCCCAGCGGACCGAGCCCAAGAGTCGTCCTCTGGCTGCGAACCGAAGTCGCAGCCGGGCACTGCACAGCTGTCGATTCCCGCGGTTTGTGCACGCGATGGCCCTCCCCCCAAGGCTGGTCGGCTCGCAGACAAGCCGCATCCAAGCCTCTAGGCCATCGTCTATTGCCAGCCGCGTGCCACGGTCAGCCGCGCCCCGGCCGCGCCGCTCGCAGTGCTTGGGAGGGCTGGGTACAGCGACGGAAATCGCCGCCGCCCTGACTTAGGACAGCAGCGCGACCGACCCCGCACCCCTTGCCATCTCACACCCCGCTCGCGCAGATTTTTCAGAGCGCGTCACCACACTCTGCTGCGCCCCAACCGTCGCCTCCAGGGGCTGTGCAGCGCGCTCCTGCCCAGGCTGCGCAACCCGCGCAAGGGCTCGACGGCAGCGCCGCCGCGCACCAGGGAGGTAGGCCGGTGTGCGCAGTATCTACAGCGTGGCGCTTAGCCCAGCCACGTGGCGGTGCACGACGCGCCCCAGGCGAGCGATGCCCTCTTCGATGAGCGTTGGAGGACGGTTCGAGAAGTTCAGGCGCAGCATCTCGTCACGCGGCGTCCCGGCGAAGAACGCGCCGCCGGGAACGAAAGCGACCTTGTCGGCCAGCGCGTCCCGCAGCAGGTGCTGCGAGCTCAGGCCCGCCGGCAGCTCGGCCCACACGAACAGCCCCCCGTCGGGACGCGTGTAGCGCGTGCTCGCCGGCAGGTGGCGCTGCAGCGCACCCAGCATCGCCTGACAGCGCTCGCCATAGACCGCCCGCAGCTGCGCCAGGTGCGCATCGTAGTCGAAGTGCGAGAGCAGCTCCGCGACGGCCCGCTGCGCCAGCGAGGCGGTGTGCAGATCCGTCGACTGCTTGACGATGGTGGCCGCACGCACGATCTCCGGCGACCCCACCAGCCACCCCAGGCGCAGGCCGGGCGCCAGCGTCTTTGAGAACGTCCCCAGGTGCACCACCAGCCCGCTGTCGTCGAGCGCGGCGAGCGGCGGCGGCGCCGAACCCCGGAAGCGCAGCTCGCCGTAGGGGTTGTCTTCAAGGACCGGGATGCCGTAGCGCTGCGCCAAGCGCACCAGCCCCAGCCGGCGCTCCGCGGCCAGCGTCGTGCCCTTGGGATTATGGAACTCTGAGACGACGTAAATAAGCCGCGGCCGGCGCGTCACCAAGGCTTGCTCCAGCGCCGCCACATCCATGCCGTCATCGTCGCTGGGAACGGTCAGAAAGCGCGCCTCGCAGCCGGTGAACGACTGCAGCGCCGCCAGATAGCTGGGATCTTCGACCGCGACCTCATCGCCGGCGTTGAGCAGCACGCGCGCCACCAGATCGATGCCCTGCTGCGAGCCGTTGGTGATGAGCACCTGCTCGCTGCTGACCTGCATGCCGCGCTGACGCAGGCGTGCTGCGACCCACTCGCGCAGCGGCCCGAAGCCCTCGGTGGTGCCGTACTGCAGCGCGGCGCGGCCGTCGCGGGCCAGCACCGTGTTGTGTGCTTCGGCGATGGCCTGGATCGGAAACAGCTCGGGGGCCGGCAGCCCACCCGCGAAGGACAGGACGTCCGGGCGCTCTGCGACCTTGAGGATCTCGCGCACCGCCGAGGGTCGCAGCGCATCCATGCGCCGCGCCAGACGCAGCGCTGGGGCCCCCTCTTTCGATGGGGGTGGCGATGGGGGTGGCGATGGGGGTGGCGACGGGGTCGGCAGCGACGAGCCCGAAGGCAGCGGCCGGGCAAGGTCCCCCTGCGATGAGAGCGTTAGGAGAGGCGTGTTCATGTTCCCTCCTCTTCTGACTGAGCCGGGTAGATGTGGGATTCTTCCTTGATGGAGGCGAGCACGATCGTCGTGCAGGTCCGCGTGACGCCCGGGATCGTCCGCAGCACCTCGACGAGCAACCGGTCGAGCGTGCGCGTGTTGCGGGTCTTGATCTTGAGCAGATAAGAGTCGGCGCCCGCGACGCGATGGCACTCAAGGACCTCGTCGAGTCCCTTGACGCGCCGCAGGAAGCCCTCGAAGTGCCTGGGGTGATCGATCCCGACACCGACGAAGGCCGTGATGTCGAGCCCGAGCTGCGTGGCATCGACGCGCGCGGTATAGCCGCGGATCACGGCGCGCTCCTCCAGCTTCTTGATGCGCTCCGCGACCGCCGGCTGCGACAGCCCGATCTCGCGCGCGAGCTCGCTCTGCGTCGCCCGCCCGTTGCGCTGAAGCAGGTCGAGGAGCCGAAGGTCAATCTCATCCATTCCTATAAACTATAGGATCCTTGGTCATTGTTCAAATACTTGATAGGTCACCTGGCTTAACTCTTCATATTTGCTAAGTCTTCCGTCG
>DAORCZ010000113.1:0-13357 GCA_035345735.1 Pseudomonadota bacterium
TGAGGATCGGCATGGCCTTGCTGCTGACCTGCTCGGCACAGCCGTAGGGATATTCGATCAGATAGCGCGCCGCATCCTGCAAGCCATTCATCGCCGAGGCGCCGATCGTGATCGCAAGTCCTCCGAAGCCCGCCAGGACGTCTTTGGGAATCTCCAGCGGCTGCGTCACGCGGGTGGTGCTGGTGCCATACGTCGCGAAAGACTCGGCGCTCGGCGGCAGCCAGACCGGCAGGGTCTTTTCGATGACGTCGGTCTCTTTTTCGAGCTGCACGCTGAAGCGAAACTTGGCGCTGCCCGGCCTGGGCGCGCGGACCGCCCAGGTCAGCTCTTTGGCTTCGCCGGCCGCTATCGCCACGCGCTGCATCGGCATGCTTGCATCCACCGGCTCGACGCCTTCAACCGCCAGCGAGACCTCGGCAGTGCCCGCCCCCGGCAGCTGGTTATCAATCACGACGCCGGCCAAGAAGGTGTCGTTGGTGTTGACGAAGCGCGGCAGGCTGGCGCGCAGCTGCACCGGCTTTTGGGTCGTGATGCCGGCTTCCTGAGCGCCGAAGCGATCACGCGCATCGGCAGCGACCGCCATGATGCGAAACCGCGTCAGGTTGTCGGGCAGCGGCAGTTCGAAGCGGGCGCTGCCTGCATCATTGGTCACAAGCGTGGTCGCGCCGGGCGTGGTCAAGAACAGCCTGCGCACCGCCGGAGCGAGACCGCTGCGTCCGCTGCCTGGCCCGGCCGCGCTCTTCTCGGCGGCCACATCGTCGGCCATCTTGCGCGAGGCAGGCGCTTCTTCATTTGCCAATCCTTGTTCAGCCGCGCGCTCGCTCGCCTTGCGCCCTTCTTCCGGCAAGAGGTTCTTTAAGATCTCGGCCAGCGCGACGCCGGCTTCGCGCACGTAGTAAAAAAATCGCAGCGGGTCGGGGGTCAGAAACCCCGTCATCCCCAGCACCGCTTCGTCCACGGCGACGAGACTGACCTGGGCTCGTACCGGGCGGCGCTGGGCATCCGTGACCACGACATCGATGGCCACTTTTTCGCCGGGGCGCGCGACGGTCTTGTGCGGCTTGATCTCGATCTGCAGGCGCTTCGCATCGAGCGCGATGGGGAGCCGCCCACTGCCCACGGCCCAGGCCGCGCGGGGCCGCTCCTTGCCGCGCTCTCGAATCGCTGTTGCGCTGATCTCGACGTTCGGGATGTGCTCCCCGCGCACGGCAATCCGCGCCGTGCCTTGGTGGTTGCTGATCCTGATCACCTGATGTCCGATGAGCCCCCGCCGTTCTTCGGTGATCAGCGCGATGCCGGCTGGAAACGGCGCGCGCAGGGTCAACACGGCCGTCTGGCCGGGCTGATATTCGGGACGATCGAAAGCCAGCTCGATACGCCCCGCTTTCGTGTCCTTCACCGCTGTGTCTTTGCCAACCACGTCGATGTGAAGGCGCGTCGCCACCGATCGCCCCTTACTGTCGCGCGCGCTCGCTTCCAGCAGATAGGTGCCGCTTTTGGGAAACACCAGCGCACAGGTCTGCGTCGCCTCGGCTGACGTCAGCGTGCAGGGCTTGACCCCAGGCACCTTCGGCTGTGTCTTTTTCGTCGTTGGGCCCTCGTCATCGCCATCGGGAAACCCCTCCAGACCTTGCCCCGTGGCTTTCAGCGTCACCGCGACGTTGGGAACTCGCCGGCCTTCGAGATCGACCACCACAACCTCGATCGCTGCGGGACGGTTCTCTTCGGCGATGGCTGCGACGCGCAGGCCGACATAGCGATCGGCAGGATGCGCTCTCAGCTCGGTCCGTCCCGCCGACACCTGGCGCGAGACATCGGTGACCGCGGCTTCCAAGATCAGCGCTGTGGGATCGAGCGAGGCGTCGCCGATGCCAAACGGGATCTGCAGCGCCAGGCGGCCCGCCTCGTCTAGCTGGCCCTGACCTTGGGCCACCGGCGAAGGACCACCCCGGTAGAACCCACGGCCGTAGCGTTCCTCGTCATGCCAGCGCGGTGGCGGTGAGCCGAAGTGAAACTCGCTGAGATTCGGCGGTGAAAACCGCTGCTCATCGGAATACAGCGTCCAGCGCACCCCCGCCTTTTTCATCGGCGCGCCGAATAGATAGCGACCGCTGACGGTGCCGTGAATCGTGTCGCCATGAAAAATCGCGCTCGGGCTGGCCTTGACCGACACCTCGAACTCCGGCGCGCGATACTCCTGCACGTTCACCGACGTACTGCCCAGCGATGTCCGAATGCTGATCGCGCCCAGGTCTACTTGCTCGGGCAGCTGGAACGAAAAGGCGAAGGTCCCAAACAGCGTCGGCTTCGCGGTGCCTTTGCCAAGCTCACGACTGCGCGACGAAACCGCCGTCCAGGTGATCTCTTGGCGCTCGGTCGGCGCGCTCATCCTATCGATCTGGCCGCCTGCGAAGCGGCGATCAATGCCGTAGATGTGCACGGTCTCGCCCGGGCGATACAGATCGCGATCGGGATAAAACATGGTGCGGCCATAGGGCGGCAGCTCGGGGCGTCCCCAGTTGAACGACAGCGAGTGGCCATCATCGCCATAGCTTTGCGCGCGCAGATAGGCCCGGTCGTTACCGGCGGCAGCAAGCACGAGGAGCTCGCTCTGATTCTTGTCCTTGCCAAGCGGCACGGCCTTGATCACTGCGACACCGTCGGCGCCGGTCTTTACCGAGGGCTCTGGCTGGTCACCTTCGCCGAGCACCTGCACGCGGACTCCCGCCAGCGGTCGTCCCGTCGCGATCGACGTCACCAGCACGACCATCTGATCGCTGTCGTAGCGCGCCGTGATCCCCAGATCGGTCAGCTGCACCAGCGCCGCGCGCTCGGCCTTGCCGACCGTCAGCAGATAGGTACCGGCACCGTGCTGCTGCACCAGCGAGCGGAGCGGAATGTTGTACTGGGCGGGCTTGTCCTTGGGCAGCCCCGGCCGCTCGACCCAAGTCGCCACCTTGGCCGACTTGATCGGTAGCAGCGACGACTTCCACGACTCGCTGTCTACCGAATGCTGCGCGGCGTAGAGGCCGGCCCGAAGCTGCGTGTCGTTCAGACGGTAGGCCTCCATCTCGATGGCTTCGGCGTTGACCAGCTGCACCGGCAGCGACAGGTTGCCGTCCTTCTCGATCACCGCCTCGGGCTGCACCAGGGTCGTGATCGACGTGGGCAGATGTTTGTAGCGGACTTCGCGTGACCACGAGCGAGCCAGCGCCTGGCTGAACTGGTCCTTAAGTCCTGGCAAGACGGTGATCTGATAGGTCTGGTTTGCCTCGAAACCGCCGTCGATGCGGATCTGGCTGTAGTTGGCCTGCAGCTTGAGTCCCTTGGGCGCCGGTGTGACCTGGACGAAGCTTTCGGCCTTCGGGGTCGTGAGCTCGTGGTTGAAGGTGATGCAGAGACCGCTGCCCACCGTGCAGGTCTTGTCGCTGTCGTCGGATCCGCTGTTGCAGCCGCCACAGCTCAGCGTCTGGACCGCCAGCGGCGGATACGTCGTAAACGTCGCTTCGTAGGATTTTTCGCCTGGCAGCGGCCCTTCATCTCCGACGACTCCGGCTGCCACTTGCAGGCGATACGGCGAGTTCGGCCGGAGCGCCTGGGCAGGCGTAAACGCGGCCATCGTCAGTTCCTGCGCGTACCCCGACAGGCGCGGGTCCTTGGCCCACGTCGAGCGTGGCAGCGGAAGACACGGAATCGCCTGGTTGTTGGCACCCAGCAAGCGCACCCGCGCCGCGATCTTTTCACCGCTGATCTTCTGATTGAACCAGATCTGAACGAGCGGCCGGAGCCCGACCTCCGTCGAACCCGACGAGGGCTGCGTCTGCGTCACGGCGGGCAGCGGCGTATCGAACGAGTAGACGAAGTCTTGTCCCAGCGCCTGGCCGCTCTGCGCCTTCAGCGTCGCTGGCACCGTCACGCGGTAACGGGTTCCGAAGCGCAGCCGCTCCTTCGGCATCAGCTGTAGCGTCGTGGTTCCTTGCCACTTCCACTCGCCGGGTACCTCGGGCTCGACGCGAATCGGCGCAGCACCGCTGAGGTTGCCCACCTTCGTGATGGGAACCATGGGCTGGTTGAACGTCACGCTGATGGCGGGCGGCGTCTGCTCTGCACCGACCGGCTGATGATGGATGATGCTGAGCGGCTGCGCTGCCCCCGCCGGTGGGACAGCGATGGCCCCCCCCGACGGCTGGAAGGGCAGCTTCCTGACCTCTCGGCTCTGCGGCCGCTTGAGCGGCTCGGCCATCGCGACACCAGACACACGCCCTGACCGCGAGTCCAGAGCGTCCGGGCACAGAAACCCGGCCCCCAGCACCGCAGCGACACAGATCGACAGGCTCCGCATCGTGCCATGGTACACGAGCCGGCGGGCCACCGACGAGCGGCAGCACCGCCCCGGCCGGAGACGGAGCCAGCGCGCTCGCCTGCAGCGCCCAGCGGCACGCCTCCTGCGGCCGGTGAGAAAAGCTGCGACAATGACGGGATGTGCAGCTGGAAGTCGTGGGCACTGGGGATCGTCCTCTTGGGACTGGGCGCTGAGTACGTGAGTGCGGCTCCGGAAGCTCCGCTCCCGACTGCGTGGAAGCGATCCAAGACCCTCGATCGCAGCATCGAAAAGCGCTTCTGTCGCAGCGACGGCCCGGTTCGCTATGGCATCGTCGTCTTCAAGGATCGCGCCGGGCAGATCGGTGGGTATCAGGTGTCCTCATCGATCATGGACAGCCCGGTGCACTACTACGACAGCCAGGGCGCGCACTTGACGATGTTTCACATCTTCGGCCCAGAGGCCGAGCGAGCCGCGGCCAATCGCGTGATCGCAGCCCTGCGCGCCGAGTTTCCCGTCAACGAACCGCTGCGCTGCCCCAGCCGCTAGCGAGGTCCGAACAGCCGCTACGCTGATCCATCGCCATCCCCGCTTTGCCGGCCGTGGGGCCGGACCGCGAGGCAGGGCAGGTCGGCTAGCCTGCGGCGGTCACGTTTGCGACGGTTTGCTCAACCGCTCGATCGCTGGATCGGACTAGAGCGGCTTCTTGTCGCGCCGTCGTCGCGCCTCGGTGACCAGGGCCTGCACGAAGTCCACCGGACCGCGTACCCCCGCCGAGCGCTTGAGCCACCCCGGCAGCGCGCCTGCCGGATCGCCAAAGGCGTCATAGGTCAGCTCGCAGCCTCCCCCCGCGCGCGGAACGAAGCTGAAGCGGCTCCACAGATCGGTCATGCGGATGTGCGACGGATCGACGGGACGGCTGGGATCGGACGCACCGCTGGCGTCGATGCGAAAGCTGCCGCCCGGTCCATCGCCCCGCGCCGTGGCCCGCAGTCGCACGACATAGTCGCGATCGCGCACCACTGGGGCATCGATCTGCTCGTACAAGAGCAGCTCATCCGGCCCCGAAGACAGGATGTCCAAGCGCTTGAGCCGCGGGGCCCAGCGCGCCTGCGAGCCGACATCCCAGGCCACGGCAAAAAGCTCAGCCGGCTGCAGGTCGGGAGCCTGCACGCGCACGCGCACGATCGGCGCCACCAGGCCCGGCACCTGCCAGGTCTGCGCCACCAGGTTGCCGTCGCGCAGGGCCTCGACGAAGGCTCCGGCGGCGAGCTCAGCATCGGACGGCGCCTTGGCCCCTGCCGATCCACTCGACAGAGACAGACACAGCGAAAACGAGACAGCGACCCAGCTAGATCGTCTGAAGCCCCACATTCCGGTATGGCTCCCCCCGCCCGGCACGGTAAAAGCATCGCACGTTGATCCCGCCATTTTCGGATTTTCTGATCTATCTCACGGGGGCCTGTGTGGTTAGCGCGGCCGTGCATTTCATTCTGCGGACTTGGCTCGTCCCGCTGTGGCCGCAGAGCCGGCGCCGCCTGCCCTGGCTGCTCCTCGCGGCGCTGTATCCCTTCGGCATGCTGGGCCTGCTGTACATGAACGTGCTGCCGCGGCGCCTGGCCACACCGCTTTTTTTCACCTGCTTTGGCTGGCTGGGGCTTAGTTATTTCTTGCTTGCGGCGGCCCTCTTGTCGTCGCCCCTGTCCTTTGTCCTCCGTAGCTGCGGGTCGCTAAGTGAGGCTCGCCGCGAGAGCTTACCGCGCACGCTGTGCAGATTCGCCGTCGGACTCGCTCTGTCGCTGACGCTGTACAGCAGCTATCAGGGCCTGCGTCCCCCCGCTCTTGCCGTGCGTCGCGTCGAGCTTCCCCGCTGGCCGGCCGCGTACGACGGCTTTCGCATCGCCCACCTCAGCGATCTGCACGTGGGGGCCACCATCGGTCGTGCCGAAGTGCAAGCGACGGTCGATGCGGTCAATGCCCAGGCCGTCGACGTCGTGCTGATCACCGGTGATCTCGTCGATGGCAGCGTCGCTGAACTGGCCCGCGAGCTAGCGCCGCTTTCGGACCTGCGCAGCCGCTACGGCACCTTCTTGGCCCTGGGCAATCACGAGTACTTTTCCCCGACCGAAGACTGGGTGCGCTACCTGCCCAGCCTGGGGATCACCGTCTTGCGCAACCAGTGGCTGGCCTTGCCGCCCTGTGACCTCGTCGGCATCGATGAGTGGTCCGCCCCCGAGTTCACCCCAGCGCACCGTCCCGATCTGCCGGCTGCGCTCGCCGGGCGCGACCCTCAGCGTCCGGCCGTGGTCCTCGTGCATCAGCCGCAGGCGCTGTGGCCGCTGCGTCAGCTCAATCGCCAGGCGCGTCAGGCTGGCCGGCCTCCCGTCGCGGATCTCCAGCTCTCGGGGCATACGCACGGCGGTCAGATCGCGCCGCTCGGGCTGCTCGCCGGGATCCAGCAGGGGCAGCTACAGGGGCTCAGTCGGCGCGATGATCTCGTCGTGCACGTCACGTCCGGCGTCGGGTATTGGGGCCCGCCGATGCGCCTCGGTAGCCGCGCCGAGATCGCGATCCTGGTGCTGTCGCGTCCCGGCTCCTCTGCCGTCCCGACCATCGGCCCGACCGCTGCGGTTCGGGATCTCTCATTCCGCTAAATTACTTGGGCTGCACGACAAATTTTGCTCTGTCAGGTCGCCTTTATATACTCCGCCCCGTGAAGGTGAACGCCCTGCCCCCCGCGCGTCGCTCCATCGCTCCTTCCCTGGCCCCGCAGAGTCGGGCGGGTCGCGTCACTGCGTTTTACGCAGCGCTGACGGCAGCGGCGATCTTGTGGGGCGCACTGCGCGGTCAGCCGAACGTCCTTCTGTTCGATGCCGAGCCGACGCTGTCCACCGCGCTGCACCCCGGCCTGCGTCCGGCGCAGCTCTTGTCGAGCGCGGCGATTGGCGTCGCCATGGGCCTGCTCCTCGTCGTGCTCACCCGCCTCTTGCACGCCCGCTACGACTGGGCCCGCGTCCTGCACAGCGAGTTCAACGATGTCCTCGGTCCGCTCTCCGCGACGGAAATCCTCCTCCTCGCGGGAGCCTCGGCGATCGGCGAAGAGTTCCTGTTCCGCGGCGCGCTGCTCCTGCACCTCAAGGCGCTCTTGCCCGGGGCGGCGGGCCTGACCGTGGCCATTTTTGGATCGGCGGCGATCTTTGCGCTCTTGCACATCGGGCCCGGCACGCGCTTTCTGCCGTGGACGCTGTCGGCGTTCGTCGTCGGGCTGCTCTTGGCGGTGGTGTTCGTGACGCTCGGTGATCTGATTGCGCCGATCGCCATTCACTTCACCGTCAACCTGCTCAACCTGAAAGACATCGTCCGCCGCCCGGTGCCGGTCAACGAGGCCGGCTGACCCGATGGCCCGGGCTGGCTCGTCCCGCGATCCGCTGTGGCTGCTGCCGCGCGCTTCGGGGCGCGTACAGCCCGCCGACTACGACGCGCTGGTCCTGCAGGGCGGCGGCTGTCGCTGCTTCTTTACCCTCGGTTTTCTGGAGGCGGCAGGCGACACGCTGACCGGTGTGCAGCAGATCGCAGCGGTCAGTGCCGCGACGGCCATGGCCTGCGCTCACCTCATCGGTCGGCATCGCCAAGCGCTTGAGACGTTTGCTAGCCGGGTGCGGCGCAACCCGCGCAACTTCCACTTCGATCGGCTGCTGCGCGGCGAAAATCCCATGCCGCACCACGCCATGTATCGCGAGGCGCTGCTGGAAGCCTTCGCTGGGGACGCCTTTCTGCGCTTGCAGGCCCAGCCCACCCGCCTGCGCCTGGCGACGAGCCGCGTTCCCACCCGCTCGCTCGCCGTGGCGATGGGACTGGGCGTGCTGTTCCTGCTGCGACGTCAGCCGCCGCCGCTGCTCTCCGTCCACGTCATCGAAGCGCACGCGCTCTCCGACGGTGAAGCGCTGGCCGATGCTGTCCTGGCCTCGTCAGCCTTCCCGCCGTTTACGCCGGTGCCGCGGGGGGACGATCATCAGCTGATCGACGGCGGCGCGGTGGCCCCGGTGCCACACCAGGCGTTAGATGGCGCGCAGCGACCGCTCTACATCCTGACGCGACCGCAGCCCTTATGGCCGATGCCGGCCGGCGCGCACTACATCGCTCCCGAGACCGATCTGCGCGTCGCGACCTGGGACTACAGCGACGAGTCTCTGCTGCGCCGGGTCTACGAAGCCGGCCTGCGCTGCGGCGAGCAGTTCCGCCGCGCCCCGCGGGTCTGGCTGCAGCCGTAGATGCAAGCGGTTTGCGTTTACGGCTTGACCTGACGCGCCGTCTTGCCGCGCGCCGATGGCGTCTTTTCCCCCGACTTGCCGCCCACGCTCTTGCCCGCCTGGGGCTTTTCCGCCGACTTTTCGACAACCTTTTCGGAAGCCTTTTCGGGCGACTTTTCCGTCGCCTTTTCGACCGGGCGCTTGCTCTTGTCGCCGGCCTGACACTTCGGGCAGGTGCCAAACAGGTACAGCTTGGCTTCGTCGATGAGATAACCGGCCAGGCGCGTCGGGATCAGCGGGGCGGGAACGATGCCCTCTTCCAGGCAGTCGAGCGCGCCGCACACCCGGCACTGCAGGTGCGGATGATCGACGCGACAGCCCTCGCAGACATGGACTTCGAAGCGCCGGCTGCCATCGGTGGTGCTGACCTGCTGGGCCAGATCGATCTCGGTCAGCGTCGTCAGCGTGCGATAGACCGTGACCTGATCCAGGCCCTCGGGCAGCAGGCTGTCTAAAAGCTCCTGCGCCGAGGTTGGGCGATGGGCATCCAAGAGCGCCTTGAGCACCAAGAGCCGCGGCGTCGTCACCTTCAGGCCGCGCTCGCGCAGCAGAACTTCCGCCTGCACCGCGTGGTCGTGGCGATGGGAGCTGGGGGGGCTGGAACCGTCTTTTTGCGACACCGGCGCGCGCTTTTTGGCCATGGCTTCTCGCCCGTTCTTCCTCGTAGTCCCGAGCAGCATCTCGGGAGGTTTCCCTCGGGCGCAGAGGTAGTCTGCGCGGCGCGCATGATGGCACATCTTCTGAGGCGGGGAGCGATTTTCTACGGTCGCAGATTTTCCGCAGCCGGCTGGGATTCGCGTGCTATAAATGCAAATCATTTGCATTTAGAATGGTGCCCGGCTCGCACTCTCGGCCTCGCACTCTGCCTAGCTTCAAAGGAGGATCCCTATGTCACAACCGCGCTCGTCCTGCCGTCGTCACGCCATACAACCTTCGCTGCTGCTGCTCTCCGCACTGGGCCTTGGTGCCTGCGGTGAATCGGCCATGACCGGCGGGGGCGGCAGCATCCGCATCACCGCCTCTGGCGAGATCCTGGCGCTGCGGAGCTTTGCCTATCCCCCCGCTCAGCCCGACGATCCGGTGTTTGTGGATGGCTGGGAGGTTCGCCTCGACACGCTGCTGGTGACGCTTGATAAGTTCACGGCGTCGGAAAACCCCGACAAGTCCCCCACCGACCAGTCCCAGACCGATGCCGCCGTCGCGACGCAGAGCGGTCCCTGGGCGGTTGATCTGCACAAGGGCGGGCCGCTCTTGGGCAAGGGCGGGGGTGGTGAGCAGGCGCTGCCGCTGGGCACGATCAGCGGACAGAACCTGCGCGGCGACAAGGCCTTCGACCCGACGCAGCGCTACGCCGTTGGCTTCGACATCGTGCCGGCCAGCGCGGCGGCCAGTCGCCTGAACTTCGACAGTAAGAACGATGCCGACTACCAAGAGATGATCCAGAAGGGTTGGACCGTGCTCTATGCCGGCGTCGCGACGTTCCGCGGCACGGGCTGCACCTCTACCAATCCGGCCTATGACTTCAGCAAGCTACCGACGCAGGTGCGCTTCCGCTTTGGCTTTCAGACGCCGACCAGCTATCGCAACTGCCAGAACCCCGACAACGCTCCGGCCCAGCCGTTTTCCGGCGAAGAGCAGCAGCGCGGCGTGCAGATCAAGGCCAACACCACGGTCTTCGCGCAGGCCACCCTGCACACCGATCACGTGTTCTGGGAGTCGGTGCAGCATGACGCGCCGGCCCACTTCGACCCCTTCGCCGCCCGCGCCAAGAAGGATGGCAGCGGGACCTACGTCGTGACGCTCGACGACCTCAAGGGAACGAACTTCACCGCCTTCACCGATCAGAGCGGCAACCCGCTGCCCTGGCGCTCGTGCGTCGCGGGCTACACGCCGCCTTCGACCGCCGCCAGCATGGGCTTCGACAGCCAGGGCATCCCCTACACCCCGTCTGGTCCGGCCGAGGGGGGGCTGCGCGACTTCGCCGACTACCTGGCCTACAACCAGAGCACGCAGGGCCACCTCAACGCCGACGGCCTGTGCTTCGTCGAACGCCACTACCCCTCGCCGAAGTAACGATGCGTCCCCCGCGCGACCGCAATCTGGCTATGCTCCGCCGGCCAATGCAAATCAGTTGCATTTCTTGTCATGCGCCGCGGCGCGCTCGTCTGGCGCTGGTCGTTGCCTCGGCGGCTCTGCTCGGCGGGAACGGGCTGTATGCGGCGCCGCAGGCGACCAAGTCCCCGCCCGCCCTGGTTGCCCCCGAGGTGCGCGAGTCGGTCCCCGTGCTCTACCCAGCCGAGGCCCGCGCGGCGGCGCGTGAGGCCAAGGTGGTGGTGCTGGCCACCATCGATAAGACCGGCGCCGTCACGGCGGTCGAGCTCAGCGAGTCGGCCGGCGAGCCCTTCGATCACGCGGCCCTGGCCGCCGCCAAGCGCTGGCGCTTCACCCCGGCGCAGAGCAATGGCCAGCCGATCGAGAGTCAGGTGCAGATCCCGTTCCTGTTTCACCCGCCGCGGCCTGAGCCCGCCCCCGCCCCGCCGACCGTTCCGCCGACCGTCCCATCGGAGGCGGCACAAGACCGCCCATCGCCAGCCGCAGCGAGTCCACCGCCGCCCCCAGCCCTGGCTGTGACCAGCCCGCCGGCCGCCGTCTCTGCACCAGAGCCGAGCAGCGCGCCCGCTTCTGGCTCGACCCCGTTCGCCACGACGATCACCGGCAAGCGCCTGCCGCCGCCTTCGCGCGGGGTCGCGGACTTTCAGGTCGAGATCGGGGCACTCGCCGCGGTGCCGCGCAAGAACGCCAGCGAGGTGCTGAAGCTGGTGCCCGGCATCCTGCTGACCAACGACGGCAGCGAGGCCCACGCCGATCAGGTGTTCCTGCGCGGCTTCGATGCCCGCGAGGGTCAGGACATCGAGTTTTCCGTTGGTGGCGTGCCGATCAACGAAAGTGGCAACCTGCACGGCAACGGCTACTCCGACACCCACTTCATCCTGCCGGAGCTGATCTCGGCGCTGCGCGTCATCGAGGGACCGTTTGATCCCCGCCAGGGCAACTACGCCGTCGCGGGCTCAGCCGATTACGAGCTGGGGTTGGCGCAGCGCGGGCTGACGGCCAAGTTCACGGCGGGATCGTTTGGCACCTTTCGCGGCCTGCTGCTGTGGGGGCCGCAGGGCGGACGCGAGGGCACCTTCGCCGCCGTCGAGCTGTACGAGACCGCGGGCTACGGCCAGAACCGCGACGGCCGCCGCGCCACGGTGATGGCGCAGTACGAAGGCCGCAGCGGCGCACACCTGTATCGCCTGACGGCGCAGGCCTATATCGCCAGCTTTCACTCAGCCGGTGTGTTGAGAGAAGACGACTTTCGCAGTGGACGTGTTGGTTTTTTCGACACGTACGATGCCAAGCAAGGCGCTGATACCAGCCGCTATTCGGTCAGCGGACTTCTGGAATCGCGGGCCGGATCGTTCCTGCTGCGCAATCAGGTGTTCGTCATCGCCCGGCCGATGCGGCTGCGAGAAAACTTCACCGGCTTCCTGCTGGATCCGCAGGAGCCGACGCAGAGCCCGCACTCGCAGCGCGGCGATCTGATCGATCTGCAGTCGCTGGCCGGGACGCTGGGGGCGCGCGGCTTTGGTCGCCTCAGCGGCGAGATTTTTGGCCAGAGCCAAGAGATCGAGGTCGGCTACTTCGCGCGTGGCGATGTGGTCAGCAATTCGCAGCAGCGGCTGGAAGCGGCTACCGGCAATCCCTATCACGTCGAGACTGATCTCGAATCGCGGCTCGGCAACATCGGGCTCTACGCCGACCTGAACCTGCGGCTGCATCGCTATGTCGCGCTGCGCGGGGGTCTGCGCGGCGACCTGTTTACTTATGACGTGCTCGATCGCTGCGCGGTGCAGTCGGTGGCTCATCCCTCGCGCGAAAATCCGCCCGGTGATGCCTCGTGCTTAAGCCAGCAGGACTTTGGCAAGTATCGCGAGCCGACGCAGCGCTCGACAACCACGGGCAGTGCTCTGTTGCCGCGCGCCACGCTGGTTCTAGGACCTGTGTGGGGGGTAAGTGCCGCGGTCAGCTACGGGCAGGGCCTGCGATCGATCGATCCGATCTACATCACGCAAGACGGAAAGACCCCGTTCGCCAGCGCGCAGTCGGTCGATGCCGGCCTAAGCTTTGGTCGTCGCCTGGGCCCGATCGAACTGAGCCTGCGCGGCGCCTTCTTTCAGACGCGGGTCGATCGGGACCTGATCTTTTCGCAGACCGCGGGGCGCAACCTGCTGAGCAATGGCACCACGCGCATCGGTGGCACCGGCGCCGGTCGCGTGCTTGGTCGCTTCTTTGATGTCGCGGCCAACCTGACTTATGTGCGCGCCACCTTCGACGACACGGGCCTGTTGATTCCTTATGTGCCGGACTGGGTGCTGCGCATCGATGGATCCCTTTTTGGGGATCTGCCGTTCCCCCGGCTGCGTATCCGCGGCAAGGCGTTCCGCGGCACGCTGGCTTCTGGTTTTTCGTATGTCTCGCCGCGGCCGCTGCCGCAGGGCGAGCGCAGCAATCCCATCGCGGTGCTCGATCTGCACGCCTCGCTGGGCATCTGGCTGTTTGATGTAGGGCTGGTGGCGACGAACCTCTTGGACACGCAGTACCGGCTGGGCGAATACAACTACGCTTCCGACTTCGGTAGCCAGCCGTTCCCGACGCTGGTGCCGATGCGGCACTTCAGTGC
>DAORCZ010000114.1:0-13267 GCA_035345735.1 Pseudomonadota bacterium
TGCCGAAGGTGGCGCAGGTGATGGCGGCGGCGATCGAAAACCAGCGCAGCGATACACCGGAAGCGGCGCGTCCCTCTCCAGCCGACAGCGGCTATGCCGATGGCGTCGGCTCACGCGACTCGGGCGAGGCCGGGGTCCCGACGGTGCCACCGCCCCCGGCGCAGGGCCTGGTGGGCATGCGGCAAGCGGTCAAAGCGGCCTCGCTGTTTGCGCTCTCGCCCGAGCAAGAGCAGGCGTTGCTGCGTGGCGAGCTGGTCTATCTGGCACCGGTGCGGCAGCTGAATTATTCGGTGCAGGCGCTGTGGTCCTGGCTGCTGGTGGCGGTGCGTTTTCGCGAGCACATCATCGGCCTGATTGCCGTCGCGCCCAAGTCGGTGGCGCAGGTATTCACGCCAGCCACCGAGAGCCTGCTGCGCACCATCGCCAATCAGGCGGCGCTGGCCTTGTTCTGCGCGGGGCTGTCCGAGCAGCTGGAAGCCCGACGGCGCACGCAAGAGCAGCTCCTACACGAGCAGGCCGAGCTGGCGATGAGCGCCCTCGCGCGCGAGGCGCAGGCAGGACTCGCACAGGGAACGCCGGAGGCGCTGTCGCAGCTGGCGGGAGCCCTGTCTGGCCTGACCCAGTCCCGTCCGCTGCGCATCGCTCCGCAGCGACTGCGCGAGCTCATCGAGCAGGCTCGGCTACTGCGTCACGAGCGCCTGCGAGCCCGCCTGCTGGAGCTTGATCTGCTGCCCGGGATCGAGCTCGACTGCGACGCCGATGCGGTCGCGCTGTTGCTGGGAAACCTGCTCGGAAACGCCCTGTCCGCCTGCCCGCCGCCCGGTCGGATTGGCATCAACAGCAACATCGAGCCCGACCAGAGCCTGCGCCTGTCGATCTGGGATACCAGCGGCAGTGGCGCCGAGGGCGAGGTGCTGGCAGCAGAGCGACTGCTCAGCCCGACGCGGGAGCCCGGCACCGCCCCGCCGGGGGAGGCCAGCGCAGCGCGCGGCACGGCGCTCAACCACGCCATCGCTGAGCTGATCGCGCAGGCCCACGGCTTTGGCCTTCAGCAGGTCATGCGCGGCGGTCGCCACAGCGCTGATGTCCTCATCCCGGCCAGTGCTTGGCGCAAGAAAAAGGGACTCGATGGCACCGGCATCACCGGCGAGCTCCCGAGTGGTCACGGGGACGAGGCGGTGATCAGCTCGCCCGAGAACGCCTCACCGCTGCGCACCACCGCCGCTGAGCTGCCGCGGGGGCTGCCGCCTAGCAAGGTGGGCTAGTACCGCCCGCCGATCTCTGCCAACAATTCCCCGCATGAGTGCCCTGCCCTCCTCACCGTCCGCGGTGGCTTCACCCACCCCAGTCAGCGCCCTGTCGGCGTACGATCTCGAAGGCCTGACGCAGGCCGCGATCTCCCCGCTTGGCGACGGGCTGATCAACGAGACCTTCTTGGTGCAAGCCGGCGCGGCACGCTACGTCCTGCAGCACGTGAGCCCAATCTTCGGCCGGGCCGTGCACGAAGACATCGAGGCTGTCACCGCGCACCTGGTGGGCAAAGGCCTGCCGACACCACGCCTGCTGCGGACGCGAGATGGTGAGCTCTCGGTCGAGCTCCCGGCCCCGACGGCGCCGTCGCTGAGCGAAAAGTCGGCGGGAAAGCCCGCCGCCGAACAGCCTAGCCAGATCTGGCGACTCTTGAGCTACATCCCCGGGCACTGCTACCCCCGCATGACGCCGGGGCTGGCCGAGCCGGCCGGCGAACTGGTAGGTCGCTTTCATATCGCGGTGGCCGATCTGCAGCACGCCTTTCGCTTCAGTCGCCCGGGCGCCCATGTCCTGTCCGCCCATCTCGGCAAGCTGACCGCCGCCGTCGCCGCCGCGGGGCAGCCTGGCTTCGTCCCCCCCGAGAGCCCGGTGCCGCCAGAGTTCTTCCCCCTGGCCGAGGATCTGCTTCGCTATGGCGAGACCCTCTCTTTGTCAGATGCCGTCGCTGCCAGCCTGCCCCGGCGGAACTGCCATGGCGATCTGAAGGTCTCAAACCTGCGCTTCGATGACGCCGGAGTCGGCGTGTGCCTGCTCGATCTCGATACCCTCGGCCTCTTGCCGCTGCCGCTTGAGCTCGGCGATGCGCTGCGCTCGTGGTGCAACACCAGTCCCTATGGCGAAGACAGCGCAGCAGCGCACTTCGATCTCGGGCTGTTCGAAGCCGCGCTGCGGGGCTATGCCCGGGGCTGCGCTGGCCTGCTTTCCGTGGATGAGCGGGGGGCTCTCGTCGCCGGGGTCGAGCGCATCGCCTTCCAGCTAGCCGTGCGCTTTGCCGTCGACGTCGTCGGTCAGAGCTATTTCCGCTGGCGTCCCGACAGCCGCCATCGCACCCGCGCAGCGCACAACCTGCTGCGGGCCCAGGGCCAGTTTTCGCTGGTGCAGGCCGTCGCGGCGCAGCGCAAAGCCGCAGAGGCCGTCGTCGCCCGCCTCTTTCCCCACTGAGCAGTGAGCCCCGAGCATGACCTCCTACTTCAAACACGAATCGGCCTATGTCGATGAGGGCGCCAGCATCGGCGATGACTGCCGGATCTGGCATTTCTGCCATGTGCTTCCCGGGGCCCGCCTCGGCCGGGGCTGCGTGCTCGGCCAGAACGTCTATGTCGCGGCGACGGCGGTGCTCGGCGAAGGCGTGCGTGTGCAGAACAACGTTTCGATTTACGATGGAGTGGTGCTAGAGGACGGCGTGTTTGTCGGCCCCAGTGCCGTGTTCACCAACGTGCGCAATCCGCGCGCTGAGGTCTCGCGCAAGCATGCCTTTGCCGCTACGCGTGTGCGCCGCGGCGCGACGCTGGGCGCCAATGCCACCATCGTCTGCGGCAGTACCGTCGGCGAGTACGCCTTCGTCGGAGCGGGAGCGGTGGTGACCCGCGATGTGCCGGGCTTTGCCCTGGTCCTTGGGACCCCCGCCCGTCAGGCTGGCTGGGCTTGCCGCTGTGGCGAAGTGCTGCGAACCGAGGCCCCGCCCGCCGACTTCAGCGTCCGCTTCGACTACGACTGCCGCCACTGCGGTAGCCGCTATCGACAAGAGCGAGGAGTGCTATGTCCCCTGTAATGGCTGGTGTCAGGACTCCGATTTCCGTCGCTGCCCTTGCCCTGTGGGCGGGGCTGGGATGCGCAGGGATGCAGCCAGCCAAGGAGCCGCCCCCGACGACCGAGCTAGAGCTTGCCTACGACAGCGGCCCGGCCAGCGAGAGGCCCCTTCTGCCCCCCTCGGGCTTCGAGTGGCTGATCAAGTTTGAGCCGAATCTGCCGGCCTACCAGCCGCATCGCCTGCGCCTGCTCGTCGCTCAGCCCGGGGCGCTGCGCTTGGCCCTCTATGCCGCCGACAGCGCCGGTCGGCCTGGCGAGACCCTGCGTACGCTGGATCGCACCTACACCCCCGAGCAGACCTCAAACGGTCAAGACGGCAAGTGGCTGCTGGAGCCGCTGTTTGATCTGCCGCGGCAGACCGGCGCGCTGTTCGTCGGCATCTCGGTGCCAAACCCGGGCCCCAGTGCGGCTCGCCTGTGGACGACAGCCATCGACGCAAGCGCACCGGCGCATGCCTTTGCCCGCGACGCCGAGCCCGGGACGGCGCTGCAGTCCAGTCGCCTGCCCAGCATGCCGATGCTGCGACTGTCCCTCGTGCCTGCGACGCCGCCCGCCCCCGCTCAGGGACCGGCGACACCCCCTGCGGCGACTTCGCCTGCCACCTCTGCCCCGACTGCAGCCACCGCAAGCTCACCAGAGGCAGCGCCCGCGACGACCACCGCCCCCTAGCCCACCGATTCGGCTGTGCGGTCTCGGCGCGGGCCGGCCCGTGGCCCGTGGCTGGTACCGGTAGCCTGTGGTCGGTAGCCCGATGCAGCGGGCCCGGCGGCAAGCTGGATGTTAGTTGGGGGCGGGGGCGGGGGCGGCTGCCGGTTTTTCCGCCGGGGCAGCGGGCTTCTCGGCAGGCGCGGCGGGCTTCTCGGCGGGAGTAGGCTTCTCAACCGGCGCGGGCTTCTCGACGGGGGCCGGCTTTTCAGCCGCTGGCGTCGGTTTCTCGGCGGCCGGCGTCGGCTTCTCAACGGGAGCCGCGGGCTTCTCGGCAGGCGCGGCGGGCTTTTCTGCGCTGGGCGGCTCGACAGGCGCTGCCGGCGTCGGCTGAGTCGGGGGTGCAGTCGGCGGAACCGGGGTTGCCGGCTCTTCCGTCGTCTCGTCGGCGCTCTTCTTCCGTCGCTTGCGATGCTTCTTCTTGGCCGCGTCGTCGCTCTCGGTCGCTTCGGCGCTGCCCTTGTCATCCGCGGGCTCGGCGGCCGTCGCAGCGGCATCGTGGCTGCCAGCATCGGTGGCGGCCCCAGCGGCCGGAGCCAGCGTGGGCGGCGTGCCCGCGGCAGTCGGCGTCGCGGCGCCTGCGTCAACAAGCGCCCCGGCACTGGCCGGTAGGCTGCCACCATCCTGCCCTGCGGCAGGGCCCGGCACCGTCACGGCCGGCGTCGGTGTCGGCCCGCTCGGCGGCAGGGCGGGCTGCGTTGGGGGATTGACCGGCGGGATCACCGGCGGCGTCGGTCCACGATGGGGCTGATAGAGCACTCCGGCCAGCACGCCCACTACCAGCAGGGCGAAGACCGCGGCCATCGAGATGATCGAGATGCGCGATGAGACCGGCGGAGCAACGGCGCCCCCCGTGCCGACATCGCGAGCACTCGGCGTCGGACTCATGAACGCGTACTCAGAGCCCCACATGCGTCGCTCGGGCGGCTTGTCGCCGTCGAGATACAGCACGCGATACTCCGCAAGCTCGCTCTCCGTCGGGACCGGAACCGCATCGCCATCCACCTGGGCGACGATGACGGTGATGTTGTCCGGTCCACCACCCGCCCGCGCGAGCTCAATCAAGCGCCGCGTCGCTTCTTCGATGTGCTCGCTGTGGGTCAGGACGTCCTGAATCTCTTCATCGCTGACCACGCCCACCAGGCCGTCTGAGCACAGCATCAGGCGGTCACCGCGGCGCACCGTCTCCGTCGATAACACGACCTCGACGTCCTCTTGCACGCCCAGCGCCTGCAGGATGACGTTCGAGTGTTCAAAGAGCTTGGCCTGCTCGGGCGTAATCTGGCCGCTCTCGAGAAGCTGATTAACCAGCGACTGATCGTGCGTGATCTGCGTCAGGCGCCCCTTGCGCCACAGGTACGCGCGGCTATCGCCGACTTGGCCGACGATGACGTGTGAGCGCAGCAGCATCAGGCAGGTCAGCGTGGTGCCCATGCCGTTCTTGCTGATGTCGGCGCAGGCGGCCTCATAGATCTCTTGATTCGCCCGCTGGCCGGCTTGCCTGACCTTGCGAGCAATGTTGTGAAGCTGGGCTTCGCTGAGCGGTCCGCTGGCCTCGGGCGCACTCGACGGCACCGAGGCCTGCATCGCGGCGGCGGGAGCCTCGCCAGCCGGCGCGACCTTGGCTGCACCACTTGCGGCCTCGCTGCCTCCCTCGGGAGCGTCCTTGGCGTCCTTGGCGGGGCTGGCAGCCGGCTTATCGGCGGTGGCGACCTCGGCAGGGCTACTGAGGGCAGCGGCCTCGCCGCCTTGCCCCGCGGTCGTGGTGGCCTCGTCGGGCACTTTGCTCGGCTCGACGGGCACAGCCGCCTTTTCGCCGCCCTCGGCCAGCGAGGCAGACCTTTCCGCTTTGCTCTCGAGCTTACTGCTGTCGTTTGCGGGGACAGCGACGGGGGCTGATGTGGCGCCTTTGGGACCGAGCTCTCGGCGCAGGACCTCGACCGCCATGTGCGAGGCGACCTCGCCGGCGGCCGCGCCCCCCATGCCGTCGCACACCACGAGCAGAGCGCCCGAGGCTGGCATCGGGATCTCACGGCCCTGGGAAAAATCGACCTCGCCGGTATCGACATTGAGGACGGTGAAGTTGTCCTCGTTGTGCTCGCGGATCAGCCCGACATCGGTCGCGCCGACGATGCGGACGGTGATGGCTGGGCTTGGGGGTGTCATCCGTTACCGTTACTCTCCAGGCGCCTTACGCGAGGCCCTCATACCGCAGGACCTGGTCGCCGACGCGCAGCACGTCTCCCGACTGCAGCTCGCGCTCGCCGCGCAGCCGAACATAGGTCCCGTTTGAAGAATGCAGATCTTCCAAGCGCACGCGATGGCCATGGCGGGTTAAAGACGCGTGGCGCCTGGACATAAACTCATCATCGGGGAATACGATATCGCCTTCTTCGCGGCCGATGCGGACTTCCGTGCGGCAGAGATGCCAGACGTCACGCGTCGTGCCGGCGACCGTTAGCTGGCGCAGCCGTCCCCATGACTCGCGCTGCAGGGTGCCGAACAGCCGTACGCCGTGCTCGGAGAGCGGCGGTGGATCACGCTCTTCCGGCGGCAAGGTCTCAAACCGAAGCAGCTCGCGCCCCACGTAGAACACGTCGCCAGAGTGCAGCTCCCAGGGCTCGCGCAGCTGCAGGAACACGCCGTTCACGGCGTCGAGTGAGCGAACGAAGAGGCCCCCCGCATGCGAAAGAAAGCGCGCGTGCCGGCTGGCCATGCAGAGGTCGTCCGCGAAGGTACGACTGCCTTCGGTGCGGCCGATATCGAAGCTATCGCCGGCAAGCGCCACCGCTTCCCCGTCGGAGCCATCACGGCGCAGGATGATGAGCCGACCGCGCAGTGCGCCCGTCCGCCCCTCTTTGCGCGCCGGGGCGGGCTCAGGTGCAGAGGAGATGACGGGACGGGCCGAGGCGACGGCAAATTCTGCCGCAGCGTTCATCCGCGCCCCGCAGTGTTGGCAGAAGGAAAAGCCGGCCGGGGTGGGCTCATTGCAGACCGGGCAGCCAATGCGGGCGGCTGTCCCGGGGGCAGCTCCCCCGACGGCAACCGGAGGGACGACGGCAGCGGGCGCAACGGCTGCGCTGGCCGCACGCGCATCCGAAGGAAGGCTGGGTGGCTCGCGATGCACCTGCACTTCGCCCGCACCCGCCGATCGCGCATCGAGCGGCTTGCCGCAGTCTTGACAGAAGAGCGCGCCATCCCGATTGGCTCTCCCGCAGTTTCCACACCGTGCCATCGCCAGGTAAATCTGTCTGCCTCTCTTATATATAACTAAACAGAGTCCCTCTGAGCCAAGCCCAAAGTAGGCGACTTGATTCGCGGACGCCGAATTCGTGGGCCTCGGCTAGCCGAGCGGCGCCCCGCGGACCGTACGCCGGCGGCGGGTCACTCCCCTGTCCGCGCCGAATTCCGCAGCGATCGGAAGGGTTTACAGGCACGCTCCGTCTGCGCTAGAACGTACATTCACGTCCCTTTGAGACATTCGGCGCAGCTAGTGCATACACATATCGGAATACGGTTCGTCCGTTCGGTGGCAGGGGGCCGGTCCAGCCTCCGGCAGAAGTTGCGGTGCGGCTGCGCGCTCTTGGCGATCGCCGTGCTGGGAGCCGCAGGGTGCAGCGGGAGCCTGGGGAGTGTCGCCCGCGCGCCGTTCCGTCTGCGTCCCGATACGACGGTGTGGGGCTCGCTCCTTGGCCCTTTTGACGGCACCGTCGTCGAGCAGAGCACAGGCAGCCCGATCGCAGGGGCTCTGGTGGTGGGGACCTGGGCGTACGAGACCGAGGACACCCTGCCCGTTCCAGCCGGGACCTACTCCGCGTCAGTGGTGACGTCTCCAGATGGTTCCTATTCGCTGCCGAGCCTACCGTTACGCGAGCGCCGCCTCTCCCTCCTGCGGCGCTTTACGCTCCAGGTCTACAAGGCGGGGTTTGTCGGCTATCGCTCGGACTATCGCGCCGACGATCTGACGCCGCGCCACGACTTCTGCCAGCTGGGCAACAAGGCCCGCCTCGACCGGCTGACGACCGGGGAGTCCCGCGTGCGCAACCTGGTCTTCTTGGGGGCCGGCCCGCTCTTGCGACGCTCTGCGCAGGCCGAGCTGATCCAGGCTTCGTTCGAGCTGGGTGAGCTTCAGCCTGACAAGGGCGCGGGCGGTTCCGAGGACCCCGCCGGCAGCACTTCCGAGCACGCCAGCCCTGGCAAGCGGCCTCGTCCCACGCCGCCACCGGCCGCGCCGCCCACCCTGGCCGAGCAGCTCTTGACCTTGACCGACGTCGAGCAGACGGCGGCCAAACAGATTGCCCGCGTCTATGAGGTCAAGCCGGCCCCTGAGCGATCGCTGACCTTCGCCGCTGGCACCGGGCCGGCGATCAGCTACGTGGGCGTTCACTACCGCGCCGCCGATCTGCCCGAGTCGCACGATGCGCTGCTGCGCACCTATCGCTTGCCCAGCGGTCGCGATGCCGAGACAGTCTGGAAAAAGATCCGCGAGCAGCTCTCGACTCCCCAGCTGAAAGAGGTGGTCGGCGCGCCGGCCATCAGCGTGCCCGCCACGCGGGCGGAGCGACCCCTGGTGCCGGAAGTGCCGCTCACCTCGCCGCCGCTGCGCGATGGCCAGGCGGGGCGTCATGCCATGCCACTGCCGACGCTATTGCCCTCGTCCCCAGCAATCAAAAATCCGCTGCGCATCGACGCCTCGCTGCGCGTGCATGACGAAAAAGGGCGCGTCTTTGGCACCGCCGTCCTCATCCGTCAGCACGGGCTGATCCTCGAGCTAGTCTGCGGCGCCGATCTCTGTGAAAACGAAGCCGCGACCACCGCGCTCTTGCTGCGGGCGCTGGGGCGGCTATGAGGAAGGGCTTCGTCGTCATGAACGCCAGCCGTCCGCCCCGTCGGGGTTCGTCCCGTCGCTCGCAGCGCTGGGCCCTGCTCCTTGCATTGGGCATGTCGGGGCCCGCGCTCAGCCAGGCCTTTGAAGCCGAGACGACCGTCGCCGGCATCGTCGAGCAGGGCGCGCTGCGCTCGCACCTGCATCGCCGTTTGAAGGCGCGATTTGCCCATCCCCTGGGGCTGTTCGAGCCGCTGTCGCTCGACCTCGGAGGACTGCGCAACCTAGAGGCGAGCGCGCGACCTGCGATTGGACCGCTGGCAGCGGCGGCCGTACGCGAAAACACGTGGGCCGGCCAGCGGGCTAGGTCCATCTACGGGCGCCTGGGCGTCCTCAGCCCCGCCGAAGGCTATGCGCCCGAGTGGCTGCCGCAGGAGGGCGCGCAGGTCTACCCGCTCGCTCGCCTGCATGTGCTGGGCTGGCTGGCGGCCGGGGCGGTACTGGAGCACACCCCTGGACTGCGCGTCCGCCATCACTTCTTCAATCCCGCGACCGGGCAGGGCCTCACTCGATCGTCTCAGCAGTCGCCGAGCACGATGACTGCGGCGGCGGTTCAGGGCGGGCTATCCAGCCTGCGCGAGGTCATGACCGGGACCGCCTTCGACGGCACCGGGCAGGCTGCCCCGGACTGGCTGTTGGCCGGGGAAAACGACCTGGGCTATCTCGCGTTCCTGCGGGCCTACGAACGGGCCGTCGCCGCGCCCAGCCAGAGCGACCGGGACTCGGCCTTGGCGGAGTCGTTGATCTGTGCCGGCGCAATGATGTCCGTGCTGTCGCAGATGGCCGATCCGGCCTATGTACGCGGCGATCTGCAGGCCGTGTTGCTCGGCGAGGGTGAGGCCCGGGTTGCGGCGCGCTTTGGGCGGGCAGCGGTGCCGGCGCCGGCGCAGCGCGATCTGGTGCTGCCGCGTCGCCTGCGCGATCTGTTTGCCGATGGCGAGGGCGGAGGCTTGGCGGAGCACACCGCCCGCGCCTGTCAGCCTGCTTGGAACTGCTATACGGGGTCTGCCCCGACGCAGCTTAGCGAGGCGGCGCGCGCCACCGCCCGGCTGCTGGATTACCTCTTCCGCAGCGAGCTTCGCCTGACGCTGCAGGAAGGTGTGCTGCACGTCCGTGTCGAAGAGGCCGCCGTCGGATCCGGCACGCTAGAGCTGCTCGTCGAGGGAGTCGATGGGACGCGACGTTCTCTGCGCTCGCTGCCTGCGCCGCCAACGCTGACTGGCGCAGAAGTCATGCAGATTCCCCTGACCCCGGCCGAGCTCGCCGAGACCAAGCGCCTCGTCGTGCTCTACCGGGGTCGCGATCGCGCCAACGAGCCCCTGCTGACCTCGGCCGAGCTCTTGATTCAAGACATCGCCGCCAGCAAAGCCACGCCGTAGACCCCCGGCGACGCCAGGGAGCGGTTTTTCTCGACGGGCCGCGCCTCGGCTTTACTCGCTGCCGGTCGCTTGCTACCGTGCCCGGCCATGTCGCAATCGGTCGGTTCGGGCCCGCAGTCTACGCCGGGGCTATCGGCTCCGACGGTGTCGCACGCGGCCAGCCCCCCTACGGTGGGAAGTCTAGGCTTTGATCCGCTGGCCCTGCCGATCCTCGTGGTCGACGATGAGCCCGATAACCTCGACGCCTTCCGCTTCAGCTTTCGCAAGAGCTTTCACATCCTGACCGCGCAGTCAGGGACCGAGGGCTTAGCGATCCTGCAGCGCGAAAAGGTCGCGGTCGTCGTCACCGATCAGCGCATGCCGCGCATGACGGGGCTTGAGTTTCTGGCCCGTGCGCGGGCGATCCAGCCAGAGCTGGTGCCGCTCATCGTCACCGCCTACACCGACGTCGATGCCCTCGTCGAAGCGGTGAACATGGGGCAGATCTACCGCTACATCATCAAGCCCTGGGACGGCAAAGAGATGCGCGGCGTGCTGACCCAGGCGCTGGAGCGCTTTCATCTGCGCGCCGAAAATCAGCGCCTCGCCGAGCAGCTTCGCCAGTATGTCGGCTACCTCGATCAGGAGCGGCACAGCGCCTTCAACTTTGGTCAGCTGGTCGGAGAATCGCCGACGCTGCAGGCAGCGCTGGGGCGGGCCGAGCAGGTCGCACGCACCACCGCCACCGTGCTCCTGCGCGGCGAGAGCGGCACCGGAAAAGAGCTGGTCGCGCACGCCATCCACATCAACTCGCCGCGCGAGTCCAAGCCGTTTGTGCGCGTCAACTGCGCGGCGCTGGCGGCCGGAGTGCTGGAGTCCGAGCTCTTCGGGCATGAGCGCGGCGCCTTCACGGGTGCGGTCACCCGCCATCCTGGCCGCTTTGAGCTGGCCCATGGCGGCACGCTGTTTCTCGATGAGATCGGCGATCTGCCGATGGAAATCCAGGTCAAGCTGCTGCGCGTGCTGCAGGAACGCAGCTTCGAACGCGTCGGAGGCAGCGAGACGCTGAGCGTCGATGTCCGCATCATCTCCGCCACCCACCGCAACCTCGAAGCCCTGGTCGCCGAGGGCCGCTTTCGCGAGGATCTGTACTACCGCCTCAACGTCTTTCCCATCCTCTTGCCGCCGCTGCGCGAGCGCATCGAGGACGTGCCGCTCCTGTGTCAGCACTTTTTGCAGAAGTGGCGGCAGTACAGCGGCGGGCGCGTGGTGTCGATCGAGCCGGCGGCGCTGGATCTGCTGACGCGCTACAGCTTTCCCGGCAACGTCCGCGAGCTAGAGAACCTGATCCAGCGCGCGCTGATCTTGGTCAGCGGCCCTGCGCTGCGCGTCTGCGATCTGGAGTTTAGTGGCAGCCAGGCGGGCGTGGCCCCGACGAGTGCCGCGGCATCACCAGCCATCCCGCCAACTGCGCTGGCCGATCCGCTGGGCGCTAGCGGCCGCACCCTCACCGATCGCCTGGGCGAGCAAGAGCGCGGCGAAATCCTGTCGGCGCTGGAGAAGAGTGAAGGCCGGATTGCCGCCGCCGCTCGCCTCCTTGGCATCAATCGCTCGACGCTGTACTACCGTCTGCGCAAGCACGAGCTCTTGCATCTGCTGCCCGGCCGTCTGGAAGAAGACGTCTCCTAGGCGGACCGAGGTCGGATAGAGCGCAGCGCTACGTGGCCGGCTTGCGCAGCCCCAGCGGGATCGGCTTGAGGTCGACGCGGCAGGTGGTGCCGCCGTGCTTGGGGATGGTCTGCGACAGGTGATAGCGCAGGCCAAACACCGAGCAGACCCCGGCCTGGAACTGACCGAAGATGCCGCAGTGACCGGCGTGCCAGCCGGGCCGGCTGTACCACGGGCAGGCCGTGCCTTCGAGATACCCGGTGGCCTGCGCAGCGTCGGTGCCGCCCCAGTGCTCGGGGTTCACGCGAAAGATGTACTCGCTCATGCGCAGGATCTCGATGGCGGCGGCGGCGGGGTCATTAGGCTGCTTCGGCAGGCCGAAGTAGCGACGCGCCCCCTCGCCATAGCGAGCCCCAGCGGCAAAGCAGAGGTCCGCGAGGATCTTCCGCGCATGCGGCAGCACCGCCGGCAGTCGCTCCGTCAGGACGATCAAGAGCTCGCCGAGGTGGGTGGTGAGCTCGCGCCAGCGCGCCTCCGACGACAGCTGCCACAGCAGGCGCTCGACCTGCAGCCACTCGACCGGGCCCTGCGGCGGGCCACCGATCGCCGCCAAGATCCACGTGCCGCGCCGCGCCCCCGGACGATGCAGGCGATAAAGCCCAGCCATAAGCAGCGCCAGCTCGCGCGGCGGGGCCTGATTGGCAAGCCGCGGCGGCAGCCCGGGATGACTGGCGCGTAGGACGTCGTAGCGACGGCTGAAAAGCTCCGCCGCGAGCTCAGCGAGGAGTGGCTGGGCGCGATCGCCCAGGTGCGGTCGGAGCCCCGAGCGCAGCGCCGCGAACCAGTCGCGCATTCCCGCCGCCGCCAAGAGGTAGCGGGCGTGAGAAGGAATCAGCTCGTGGCGATACACCTGACGCAGAACGGCGGGCAGCATGCGGGGCTCCAAGCCGGAAGAGCGGGGACGGGACTACGACGTCGGCGAGTGCAAGCGCGCCGCAAGGAGATCGGCGAGCGCCGCCAGCGTCTCGCGCGCACCACCAGGCAGGCTGATGGCCTCACCATCGCTGGGAACCTCGGGCTCGCGGGGGTTGATGCGGATCAGCGTCGCGCCCTTTACGTACATCACCTGTTCACCGAAGAGGCGCACCGTAGGAATGCCTAACCCCGCCCCCAGCTCGACGACCACCAGCTTTCCGGCCGGTAGCTTCGACAGCCAGCCGCGCATGCGATCCGAGCTGTGGGCATAGCGATCGGTCAGCCACTCGCCATCGTTGAACATGAGGATGTTGGGGCGAGCCAGCGCGCCACACTCCGGACAGTGCGGCAGCGGCTCAGCAGCACGGCAGGTCTCGGGATCGACCGCCACCGCGTCGCCATCCGGAGTCGCTGGGGTCGGGGCGGGAAAAATGAACGGTCGGCACATCGGCAGGCACTGCAGGTACTCGATGCCGCCGTGCACTTCGACCACGCGCTCGTCGGGAAAGCCGGCGCGCTGAAACTGGCCGTCGACGTTCGAGGTAAAGACATAGGC
>DAORCZ010000115.1:0-5508 GCA_035345735.1 Pseudomonadota bacterium
TGGGGCTGACAAGGCCGACAAGCCACAGAAACCCGAAGGCAAGTGAGCGGACGGCGATGCGACTTATTTGGTTTGCAGCCCAGGGCTACAAGAACCTGCGCCACACCGTGCGCCTGGATGACCTGCAGCCCTACAACGTGCTGCATGGCGACAACGGCATCGGCAAGAGCAACCTGCTAGAGGCCATCGCGGCGTTCTTCGAGGTGCTGCCGCCGCTAGCCCAGTCACGGCTGCCAGAGCTGGCGACGGAGGGAGAGCGTCGGTTGTTTAGTGGTCCATTTGCAGCGCAGTTGGGCGAACTGCTGGCGCGTCGTTCGGCAACCCGAGGGGGGGGCAACCCCATTGTCGAGAAGCTGGTCGGGCAGCCTGTGCGTGACCTCTTTTCGCTTCCAGAGCGTAGCCCGATCTTCCTCGCAGCGGAGTTTGAGATCACCGAAGAGGACACGCTTGCGGTGAAAGCAGCGCAGGAGAAAGTTCGTACTCCCGTGGGTCCTGGGCTCAGCGCATTGGAGCCAGGGCGCCATCAGGTGCAGGGCAGACTTGCCCTGCAGGAAGATGGCAAGGGCGCGCAGGTGTCGCTCGTGGGCTGGACGAAAGAGGGGCACGAGCTTTCGCCGCGGGGAATCCTGCTTGCGCTAATGACTCTGGTGCACCGGCCGCCGGTCGCGCTGGTCCCGCCGTCGCGTCGCTTGCTACCCGCAGTGAGCCTCGATAAGACCGAAGGCGACTCCTACTCCTATCGCGATCTAATTCCGCCCGAGCTGTGCTTGAAGCTTAACGACTCGGAGCAAGCGGAAGGTGCGGCTGGGCAGGCAGGCTGGCGGCGCTTCCTTACGGCGATGCAGCCGTTCGCACCTCTTTTGGGGGGGCCGCTCGGCATCGAGTGGGACCGCGGTCAGCGGCGATACCGGCTGTTCGTGCGGCAGGGCGACCGCAAGCTGCATAGCTGGCTTTTTTCCGCGGGCGTGCAGCAGGTGATGGCGCTGCTTGGCTGGCTTTCGATTCATCCCGCCTCCTTGCTGTTGCTGGAGGAGCCAGAGCTGAATCTGCGTCATACCTTGGCCCTGCGGCTGCGCGATGCCCTCTTGGCCCTGTCACGGGGGAAGGACGGAAAGCAGATCCTGCTCAGCACGCACTCGGTGGCGTTTGAGAGCGACCTCCCTGCCAGCCAAGCGTTCTTCTATGCGATGGAGCGCAAAGGCGAGCAAATCAGCCTGGGAAAACGGCCGGCCCAAGAAGCCGCTGCGTTTACCGGCAACGAGCCGTATGTCACACCGAGTACGCCGGCTCAGCGACTGCCGCCTTGCTGGGTCTCGGCGGAGGGTCTGGTCGAGGTGCCCGAACGAATTCGCGGCAAGCTGGGCGTGCAAAAGGGCGGCGGCGTGTTTTTTGTCGAGCGCAAAGATACCGGTCATGTCGAGCTTTTGAACGAAGAGCAGTTCGATGATTTGCTTGAGCCACGCTCTGAACCAGACGCCGATGGGAGCGAGGGCCATGGACGTGGGTGAAGCCGTCACAGCCCTCCGGCTATCAAGTGTGCGCTTGGCGTTTGATACGAATGCGCTGTGGGGAGATCGAAGCTTCCGGAAAGCGTGCCGAGATCTCCACTCGCTCGGGCAGCAGCAGAAAAACCAGATCACCCTGTTTGTCAGCGCTGCGGCGCATGGAGAGAAGCTGTTCGACCTGAAGCAAGACCGGCAAGACAGCTACGACTATGCCGTCATCCTGCAATCGATCATGGATCTACGATTGCAGGTACAAGCCTTCACGGAGAGCGATGCTCAAGTCATAGGCGAGCTTCTAGGCTCTGCGTTTCCGACGGCTGAAGCGTGGCGCGCCGCGAAGCTGCGCCACTATGCGCGAAGCCTGGGGCTGATGGAGAGCGATGCAAAGATTCATTCAGGCAAGCATCTTTCCGCAACTCTGGACTGGCTGATCGCGGCCCATGCCAAAGCGCAAGACTGCATCCTCGTCACGACCGATCGCGGCATCGAATTTCGCGAAGTCCGGCGCATGAAGTTTGCCGTGCTGCAGGCGGCGATAAACCAGCTTCTGTCGCCTGCAGCCGCTCCCTATTCTTCGTCAGCGGAGCAAGGAGCGTCCTGATGGCGCAGCTCTCCAATTGCATCATCGTTTCGGCGCGTGTCTTGGGGTTGCGGAAGATCCTGCGGCGCAAGCCGAACAGCTTGGCACCGCAAGCGATGGCCGGACTGCGTGAGGTGCTGGGCACGCTGAAGACGCCAGAGACGGCGATTCAGATCGAAGATCGGCTGCTGCTGATCTGTCCGGTGCCGGATGACGAGGAAGCGGGATACCACGCGCAGATCGTTCTGGCCGAGCTGATGCAAGAGCTAGCGTTCCTTCAGCTGCAACTTGCAGAAACAGACGGCCTGTTCCTATCCGGAGCGCTCGTTTTGGGCCAAGTGCTGGCCGAGCGCACACAAGGTCGATACGACCTCTCAGGCCCTGGCGTGCGTCATGCCCATCGTGTTGCCCGCGACAATCGGGCGCCTTGCTTGCTTTTCGACAGGCCACTCGCGAATCGTGCTGCTCTTTATTTCGACGCAGCGGAACCGCCCACGATCTGGCAGCACGTTCAGCATGATGGCTGGGGTCGCTACTTCCTCGACTATCTCAGCCTGCTGTCGAACTTTGAGCCATCGGGCCGCAGCAGCCTATGGGCGATCGTTGGCCATCATAAGGCAGCCATCCAACGCAAACTCGGGAACGAGCGATCTGACCACCCGGTCCCGCTCGCACCCTGGCTAAGCTGGCTCCTGTGCTACCACAACCGCGTCGTGCGCCGCATGTCGGCTCTGCCGCAACAGTTTGCCGCCGCCGAGGAGATTCGCCGTACGTATGAGATTGATTCAATACGGTTGGGTTTTGCCCAAAGCGCAGCACTCAAAGTCTCGCCGCTTCGCCTAGTTGAAGAGTAGGCAGGCGTCTAGGAGGGGGGCTACATCTTGCGCGGGTCGGTGCCGGGCTGGGCGTAGACGCTGGTCCAGATGTCGGCGGGGTTGGCGGGCGGTGACTGCTCGGCGAAGCGGACGGCCTCTTGCACGACGGCCTTGATGTGCGCTTCGAGCGAGACGATCTCGTCTTCCCCGACCGAGGCGACCAGGCGATCGCGGGCGATGATGACGGCGTCGCGCTTCTTCCACTGCTCGATCTCGTCCTTGCTGCGGTAGTTGCCGGGGTCGGAGATCGAGTGGCCGCGGAAGCGATAGGTCTCGACTTCGATGAGCGTCGGGACGTGATCCTTGCGAGCCCGCTCGACGGCGGCCCCGATGCGGCGCTGCACTTCCAGGACGTCATCGCCGTTGAAGCGATCGCGTTCGATGGCGAAGCCGGCCGCGCGCTCGGTGACGTCTTCGACGGCCAGCGTGCGATAAAGCGGCGTGCCCATCGAGTACTGGTTGTTCTCGCAGATGAAGACCACGGGCAACTTCCACAGACCGGCTAGGCTCAGGCCTTCGAAGAAGGCGCCCTGGTTGGCGCTGCCGTCGCCGAAGAAGCACAGCGTGACTTCCGGCAGGTTGCGGTACTTGCTGGCGTAGGCGACACCGGCCGCCAGCGGCACGTGCCCGCCGACGATGCCGTAGCCGCCGAGGAAGCGCGTCTTCTGATCGAACAGGTGCATCGAGCCGCCGAAGCCCTTGCTGATGCCCGTCGCCTTGCCCAGAAGCTCGGCCATGACCGCCTTGCACACATCGAGCGATGCGCCGGCCTTGGCGATGCAGTGACCGTGCTCGCGATAGGTCGCGATGACGTAGTCCTCGGCGCGCAACGCGGCCAGGGCGCCGACGCAGACCGACTCTTGACCGATGCCCAGGTGCAGGAAGCCGCCCATCTTGCCCTGCGCATAGGCTTTGGCGCAGGCCTCTTCGATGCGACGGATGGTCAGCATCTGGCGATACAGCTCTTTGAGCTGCGGAATCTCGTCGGCCGAAAGCGGCGCATAGCGCACCGCCGTACTCCCCTCCGCCGAGGCAGCCTCGGACGACTCAGGGGCAGGGGGCGTAGGGCTGGCCGCGCTGGGCGGCGGGGCAGAAGCAGTCTTCTTCATAGGGCCGCATTCTATACTGACTGCCATCAAAAAACGGCACGGCTTGCGTGGGGGGCTCGGGTAGGATGCCGTCAGTCGGTCGGGTGGCTGGCCCGCCTGCGAGTTCTTAAAGACCGAGTTGGCGGGACTCCCAGCGGCCGCCGCCCCCTAACCCCGTGGAGATGCAAGATGAAGCTGCTCGTACTCGCTGCTGGATACGCGACTCGGCTGCGGCCACTTACGGATCATCAGGCGAAGCCGCTTTTGCCGGTGCGGGGGCGGCCGATGATCGATCACGTGCTGGATAAGTTTCATGGCTGCGCGGCGATTGATGGCGTGTATGTCGTCACCAACAGTCGCTATGCCGGAAACTTTTCGGCCTGGGCCCAGACTGTCCCGACGCAGCACCCGGGGTGCGGCTGGCAGGTGCGGGTGTTCGACGATGGCACGCACAGCAATGAAGATCGGCGCGGCGCGATCGGCGACATCCATTTCGTCATCGAGCAGGCGGGGCTCGACGACGATCTGATTGTGGTGGCGGGGGATAACCTGTTTTCGCAGTCGCTGGTTGACTATGTCGCGACGGCGCAGCGGCAGGGGATCTTGATTGGCGTCTATGACGTGGGGAATTTGGAGCTGATCAAGCAGTACAACAACATCCGCGTCGAGCCCGAGACGGCGGCCGGCTCCTCAGCCGAACGCATCACCTATTTTGAAGAGAAGCCGGCGCAGCCGGTATCGACGCTGACGGCGATTGCGCTGTACCACTATCCGCGGGCCAGCCTGCCCTTGATTCGGCAGTACATCGCCGAGGGGCAAAATCCCGATCAGCCAGGACGGCTGGTGCAGTGGCTTTATCCGCGGGCTCCTTGCTACGCCTATCGCATCGCCGGACTGTGGCTGGATATCGGCAGCAAAGAGAGCTACGAGGAAGCGCAGCGCCTGCTGTAGGGCAGCGCGACTAGTTCTTCTTTTCGCTCCGCGTCGCCATTGACCACTGGTGGCCGAAGGGGTCGCGGACGATGCCGTAGCGGTCGCCCCAGAACTGGTCGGCAAGCGGCAGGACGACGGTGGCTCCGGCGGCGGTGGCCTGGGCCCACAGGGTGTCGACCTGCGGGCAGTCGAGGTGCATGGTCACCGGGGTGCCCTTGAGTGCCTTGGGGGTCGTCGATTGGCCACCGCACATCTCGGGAAAGTCATCGTTGAGAAACAGCGGCTGGCCGCCGATGCTCAGCGCGGCGTGCATGACGCGCTTGCCGTCTTCGGCCATGTGCCGGCCCTGCTCGACCGCGCCAAAGGCGCGCTTGTAGAAATCGATGGCGGCGTCGGCGTTGTCGACAACCAGGTGGGGGATGATCGGTTGGGCGATGGTCAGATTGGTGCTCATTTCAGTTCTCCATTTGGGGGCGGTGATGCAGGCGGAAGACTTCCTCCTGATTGACCGATCGGTCAAGAAAAAA
>DAORCZ010000115.1:5608-13182 GCA_035345735.1 Pseudomonadota bacterium
CTTGGGGCATCGGCGTGACGAAGCCACAGGGCGGCGTGGGCGCGACGGGCTTCCGCGGCAAGCTCGTCGTGCGCACCGAGCATTTGCAGCGCCTGCAGGCGACAGAGGCGCAGGGGCAGCTCATCGCCCCCCTGGGCTCGGACCTGCGCGAGCAGTGCCAGGCCGGCTTCGGCGACCTGACAGGCTGCGGTGGCATCACCCAGTGCGAGCTGGGCTTGGCTGAGGACGACGCGGGCGGCGGCGCTGCGGGTGGCCATCATGTGCAGGCTATCCAGCGAGGCCTGCGCCAGCGCTTGGGCCCGAGCGGGCTCGCCGCGACGCAGCTGAACATGGGCCGCGGCCGACAGCGCAATGCCCTGGAAGAGCAGCGGGGCCTTGGGGTTGCCCTGCACCACGGCGATCCAGCTCTCGAGCAGGGCCAGCTGAGTCGGCTCGATGGGCCAGGCCGGTCCGCCAATCGCGTAGAACGCAAGCAAGGTCTCGCCCCAGCTATCGCGCCGCTCGCGCGCGACGTCTCGCAGGCGATCGATGCGCTCCGCGGCTTCGGAAAGGCGTCCCACGTCCATCAGCGCTTTGGCGTAGGCACCGACGAAGATCGGCGGCATGTCGAGCTCGCCGGCGCGCTCCACGTATTCCAGCGACTGGGCCATGCTGGCCAGCGCGCTGAAGGGCTGCGGCAAAAAAAAGCGATGCAGGAAGTAGGCGGGAATGAGCAGTGGGGCCAGACCGCGGGCCGGGAGGTTGGAGGCGCCGTGCCGGTCGATATAGTCCCGGCAGCGCACCACCAGGCGCTCAAGCGGCTGGCGCTGACCCATGGTCGCGTACATGCTGCCGACCACCCCGGCGGCTTCGCCGAAGCCGACTGCAACCTCGGCGGTGGGCTCGACGCTCTCGAACAGCTGCACGGCGCGCATCAGCGTCCCGATATCGCCGGTCAGGCCGGCGGCGACGGTGCTGGTGTTAAGGCTCAGATACCAGTAGCGCGAGCCTGGGGTGAGGTGCTGGCGCGCCGCTTCGGCACTGGCCAGCGCCGCGGCGTTGTCTTCGCTGTAGATACTGGCGCCGGCGCGGATGGCCAGAAACTCTCCGCGGACGTGACCTTCGGCCCCGGCAGCGAGCGCCTTTTCGACTAGGCGCAGCGACTCGCTAGGACTGGCCTGGCTCCAGGCGGAGTCAGCGGCGCGCTTCAAGTAGGGCAGGGCGGCCCGCGGCTCGGCTGAGCGCAGGAGATGCTCCGCAAGGACGATGTCCGTTGCCCCTCCGCTCTGCTCTAGAAACGCGGCGGCCGCCCGGTGTCCCGCCTGCCGCTCATCGGGCGACAGCAGCTCGTAGGCGGCATCGCGCAGCAGGGCGTGACGAAAGCGATAGCCACTATCAGTACTTGCGCCCGGGCTGGGGCTGAGGGCGCGGCTTACGCGCTCTTGCAGGAGCTCTTGTCGGCCCAGCACGGCCAGCCAGCTGCTTAGCTCGGTCGAAGCTAGTTTTCCGTCAAGCAGCGCCGAGACGCCGGCCAGCGAGAAGCTCTCGCCAAAGAGGCTCGCCATGCGCAGGATGCGTCGGCAGGGTCCATCGAGGCGACTGATGCGGGCTTGCAAAAGCGCCAGCATCGTCTCGGGCCTTTGGCCCTCGCTGCGCTCGGCGGCATGACGAATCAGCTCTTCCAGAAACAGCGCATTGCCTTCCGCGCGATCGACGATCTCGGCAACGAGCTCCGGTGTGCCACGCGGGCCTAAGACCTGGACGATGAGCCGTTCACTGGCACGGCGACTGAGGGGGCGCAGCGGGATCACCTGCGCATGCGCCGACCACAGCTTGGGGAAGCGCTCCAAGGCCTCGGGACGGGCCAGGGCCAAGATGGCCAGCGGGGCTTCTTTCAGCGAGCGCAGCAGATCTTCCAGCAGGGTGACCGAGAGGACATCGCTCCAGTGCAGATCCTCGAACACCATCAGCACCGGAGCCTGGGCACACAGCCGCTGTAGCCAGCTGGCGAGCGCCCGCAGTAGCAGCGAGCGAAAGAGCTGTCCATCCTGTCGCGCCGCAGCGAGCAGCGGCAGACCGTCGTCGGGAAATGGCAGGGAAATGAGCTCGCCAATCAGCTCGCACTCTAGGCTGACAGCGACTCCCGGCAGGGCGGCAAGACGTCCCTTCAGCTGGGTACGGGCGCGCTCCGGGTCGTTGCCGCCTTGCAGGCCAAAGTGCTTGCGCACCATGTCGGCCAAGGCAAACAGCGGCACTCCCATCGATAGCGGATCGCAGCGTCCCACGAGCACGTGCACCGGCTCTCGACGACTGCCGATGCGATGCAGAAACTCATGGCGCAGGCGCGACTTGCCGATGCCGGCCGCCGCCGTGACGATCACCGCGCGAGGGCAGTGCTCATCGATGACCCCATCTAAGAGCGAGTCGAGCGCGGTCAGCTCGTGCTCCCGACCGACGCAAGGGGTGGGCTGGCCCAGCAAGAGCCGGGTCGTGTCAGCGTCGAGGTTCGCCCGCTCAAGCCGCGGCCCCTGGTCTCCCGAGCGGACGACGTGGAAGCGCGAGTCGAGGAGTCCGGCCGTGAGATCATCCAGCCAGATCGACGCATCGCTAGATGGCCGCGGCGTCTCCAGCATGGCGGCGGCCCGCTCCAGCGCTTCGCCGATCGGTATCTGATGGCTCAGCGCGCCGCGTCCGGTGGCGATGACCATCCTGGCCTGCGGGAGATGCTCTCGCACCAGCAAGGCACAGCGCGCGGCCTGCCCCACCTGATCGGTTGCGCTCCCCCAGCCAGCGAAGAACGACAGCACGCGGGTTGAGTCGGCGAGCGGCACGACCTGCACCCCCAGCGCGGTCAGTCGGCTGGTCAAGCGCTCGAGGGCAGAACGCTGCGAGGGGTCCCCGTCCGTGGGTCCCCCGTCCGGCCCCGTCGCATCGCCGTCCCAGCGACAGAGCAGCACACAGACCAAGCCCTGCTCGCTGCTACCAACCGAACCCGCAGCCCGTCCGGTCTCCTCTGTTTGGCGTCGGGAGCGCTCGCGGCTCCCCCTGCGCTGTGGCGGCGCTAGCTCGGGCAAGCCGGCGCGCAGGATCAGCTCAAGCTGGCTCAGCAGGGCCTGGGCATCGGGCGGGCGCTGTGACTCCGTGCGGGCCAGCATGGCGCTCAAGAGCTGCGCCACCGCGGCTGGGATCGCGGGCCGCAGCGTGCGAACGTCGGGCAGGGGCTCAAACAGCACCTTGGCCAAGACGGCAGCGACGTGCTCGCCAACGAAGGGCGGTGCGCCGGTCAGGCACTCAAACCAGACAACCCCCAGAGAAAAGATATCCGCAGCGGCCGTCAGCTTGTTCTGCCCGCGGGCCTGCTCTGGAGCCATGTACTCAGGAGTCCCCACCACCATTCCGGTGCTCGTCAGCGCCTGCGAGGCTCGTCCGCTGCGCGCCAGTCCGAAGTCGAGCACCGCGACGCGGTCGACGTCCCCCGAGCGCAGGAAGAGATTGCTCGGCTTGATGTCGCGGTGCACGAAGCCCTGCCCGTGCGCGGCAGCCAGAGCCACGGCGATGGCGCGGAGGAAGTGTAGGCTCTCGCTCAGCGAGAGGCCGGGGCCCGCGAGTCGCTGGGCCAGGGTCTCGCCCTCCAGCCACTCCATGGCGAGATAGGCTTTCCCGTCAGGCAAAAGACCGTGGTCGACATAGCGAGCGATGCCGGGATGGCGCAGGCCAGCCAGGATGGAGGCCTCGCGTTGAAAGCGGTTCGCCTCGTCACCTGACAGGCTGATGCGGTGCAGGATCTTCAGGCCGACGGTCTCGCCGCTGTAGGTATCGAGCGCGCGGAACACGGTGCCCATGCCGCCGGCTCCCGCGACGCCTTCGATGCGGAAGCGCTGAGCGCACAGATCGCCCACGCTTAGCCCTGGCATCGAGGGCTCGCGGCGTGCTGCAGAGGTGGAAAGAGAGGGCTTGGCACAGGCTGGCTAGGCCCAGCGTATCACGGGCAACTCCGACGGTGACACCGTGTAACATGGGGGTCTGCGGGCTGCCTCTAGGCAGGCTGCCGCGCGGACCGGTAACCGGGGAAGCGCCGTGCGTCCTGGTATAGCTGGCTAGTAGAACGATGCGGTGCGACGGGTGCCGGTGTAGTCGATATACACGCTCTGCCACTCGGTGAAGAAGTCGAGCGCAGTCGTCCCCTGCTCGCGCCCACCAACGCCGGTGTCCTTGAGGCCCCCAAACGGCACCTGGGCTTCGCCGCCCACCGTCGGACTGTTGACGTGCAGGATGCCGGTCTCGACCTGATCGATGTAGCGGAAAACGCGGCCGACATCGCGGGTGTACACCGATGAGGACAGGCCGTAGCTGCTGTCATTGGCCAGCGCGAAGGCCTGCGCTTCATCTTCAGCGGCGACGATCGACAGGACGGGGCCGAAGATCTCTTCCTGGAAGATGCGATGGTTGGCTTTGACTTCGCTAAACACCGTCGGGGCGATGAAGTATCCGCTGCCTAGCTCGCCGGAAAGACGGTCGCCGCCGAGCAGCAGCTTGGCCTCGCGCTTGCCGATGTCGAGGTAGCTCAGCACCGTCGAAAGCTGCTTGCTATCGACCACCGGGCCGACCTGCACACCCGGCTCGGTCCCCGGCCCGACCTTAAGAGCGCGGGCTTTTTCGACGACCAGCTCGCAGAAGCGCGGTAGCACCGCCGTCATCACCACCGCTCGCGAGGTCGCGGTGCAGCGCTGACCGGTCGAATAGAACGCGCCCTGCACCGTCGCTGCCGCCGCCAGATCGAGGTCGGCATCATCGAGCACGATGATCGCGTTTTTGCCACCCATCTCGCACTGGACTTTCTTTTTGTGCGTCGCCCCCAGGCTGTACAGCCGCTGACCGATCTCGTTGCTGCCGGTAAAGCTGATGGCCGCGACATCGCGGTGCTGCACCAGGGCATCGCCCAGTGCGCCGCCGGGACCGTAGACGACGTTCCACACGCCGCTCGGGATGCCCGCTTCGACCAGGATCTCAGTCAGAAGCTGCGCGCACCACGGGGTGTTCGAGGCCGGCTTGAAGACGATGGTGTTGCCGCAGACCAGGGCCGCCGCCGCCTTCCACACCGGAATGGCCAGCGGGAAGTTCCACGGCGTGATCAGCGCCACCACACCCAGCGGTATGCGCCGCGTGTAGATCAGGTTATTCGGCAGCTCCGACGGGATGACCTGCCCGAAGCTGCGACGGCCTTCCCCAGCCGAAAACTCCAGGCAGTTGATCGAGCGCAGCACCTCGCCGGTGGCATCGGTCACCGACTTGCCTTCTTCTAGGCTTAGCGCGCGCGCGAACTCGTCTTTGCGCTGTCGCAGCAGGTGCTGGGCGCGAAACAGGATCTCGCCGCGCTTCGGTGCTGGCAGCAGGCGCCACGCCGGAGCCGCCTGACGTGCAGCAGCGACCGCGGCCTCGATCTCGGAGACTCCCGAGACGACGACCTGGCCCAGGCTCTGACCGGTGGCGGGGTTGATGTTTTCCTGCGTGCGACCGGAAGCGGGGGCGCTGTAGGCGCCAGCGATGTAGTTCTGGATGAGCTGTTTTTGCATGGTTCCCTCGGGCCGCCGCACACTACTGCGCGGCTGCGCCGAGGGTCAATGGCTGCAGCGCGATGGACGACGCGGCGCGCTCCATGACTTGCCGAGGGGCGGCCAAGCCGGGGGGCCCCATCGTCGGGGTGCCCGTCCGCTCAGGCGGAGGGCTGGCGCACGAGCCAGTCGAGCGCGTAGTCGGCGACTTCTTCCCAGCCCCGCTGCCCGATGATGAAGTGGGTGCGGCCGGCGAATTCCTTGAAGTCGGTGACTGATCCCGACGCGCGATACTTGGCGTGGTTTCTGCGGTTGAGGCTGGCGGGGATGATGTGGTCTTCGCTGCCAGCGATGAACAAAAGCGGCGGTCGCGGCCGTGCAAAATCGATCGCGGCGGCGGCAGTGGTCGGCCCCTTGCCGACCCGGCGTGACTCGGGCACGGCATAGCGGCTGTAGGCGGCCTTCTGTTCATCGGGCGGCAGGCCGTTAACGAACGCGTACTGAAACTGCTCAAAGCTCAGCGAGATCGGCTCGGCTTCGCGGGCAAATGGGTTGATCGCCGGCCAGTTGCTCTTGAGAAACGACCACTTGAGCGAGATCACGCCCTGCGGCGGGGCCGAGTCGATCGCCACCCCGGCCCGCGCCAATCCCTCGGACAGGAGGAGCTGGACCAGCAGCCCACCGAGCGAGTGCCCCACCAAAAACGGCTTCTCGTCCTGCGCCAAAAGGATGCTGCGGTAGTGCTGCACAAGCTGCTCCAGCGTTACGGCGCCGAGCTTGGCATTCGGGTGCGCGCCCCGCTGCGCGTCGATGGAAGACTCGTGCTCGGGCCAGGGCGGAGCCAGTGTGCGCAGGCCGCGCGAGCGATAGTGCGACTCCCAGTGCTCCCAGCACAGCGGTGTCATGAACATGCCGTGAACGAACACCACCAGAGACGATTTATCAGCAGCCATTGGCGAGTCTCCCATCCCAGCCTTCGGCCCGGCCCGCTTTGCGCTCTACCGCATGTGGGGCGGCGAGGTGGGCAGGATGCCTAGTGTGGATTGGGGCATCGTATCAGAAGGGCTGCGAGGTGTGAGGGCGGCAGCTCAGCGGGGCCCGCCAGGCCGGGCGAGCGATCCGCCCATCTTCGTCTGCGTTCCCCGTGGGCGGGCTACGCCGCGCGGGCGGCTGGGGCGTCGGTCATCTCGTGGACGAGCTCGATCAGGCGGGTGGGATTACAGCGACGCAGCAGCACATAGCGGATGCCGTGCTCGGTGGCGATGCGGCGGGACACCATGACGGCGTTGTGGCTGTTGACGTCGGTGACGATGAACAGCAGATCGACGCGCGGGATCATCGACTCCAGCCCCTGCGCCCGCCTGCCGATCATGTCGCCGGCGTGAAACTCCAGCTCATATCCGGCTTGTGCCGCCGCCCGCACAAAGGTGCCCTCCGAGCGATGCAGCCCGCCAATGAGGCCGATGCGCGGTCGACGCTGCGGCGGCAGGTGCGCGGGGGCCGCGTGGGGGCGGGGGGCGTGCAGAGGGGATGGATGAGGGCGTGCCATGGGAAGACTCCCTGCCGCGGCGGGGCCAGCGGCCAACTGTCGTTGAATTACACTCTTGTTCAATATAGCGGACAACGTCTTCCCGCAAGGGCAGGCGCACAAAATTCTAGACTTTGGCCGTTGCGCACCTGCCCCCACGTGCGGTCTGGGCCTGGCGGCTGGCTTCTGGCAGACTCGGCCCATGACCGCCAGCAAGGGAAGTGGCCGAGCCACTTTACAAAGTACGTCGCAGCGAACGTCGGCTAGTGGCCGCCGCTCCCGTCCGCAGAAACGACCCGAGGCCGCCGCCCCCAGCTCGCCGCCGCCTCCCCCCGTCGACGCTCCGCCGCCGGCCAGCAGCCAGACCCCCGGGGGGGGCCGACCCGAGGCCGCGCTGCCCAACGTCGGCATCAACCTGCGCCTACTGCGCGAGGAGCGCGGCCTGACGCTGCAAGAGCTTGCCGAGCGCAGCGGGGTCAGCAAGGCCATGCTGAACCAGATCGAGGGCGGCAAGA
>DAORCZ010000116.1:0-11474 GCA_035345735.1 Pseudomonadota bacterium
GTGGTGCGTGTGCCATGAGCTCTCGCCTTTCGTCGCTTCTGGTTCAGGATGGGGTGGTCTCGGCGGCCAAGATGGCCGATGCCCTGCAGCGCCAGGTCATCCAAGGCGGGGCGCTAGATAGCAACCTGCTGGAGACCAAGGCCATCGATGAGGATGCGCTGGCCCCCTATCTGGGCAAGGCCGTCAGCCTGCCGATGCAGCCCACCGGCATCGCCGCCATGGGCCAGCCGCTGCCCGAGGTGCTGGCCGTCTTCACGCAAGAGGTCGCTCAGCGTTTTCGTGCCGTACCGACGACGCTGCGCTCTGGCGGCGTGCTGCAGGTGCTGGTCACCGTCGACAGCACGATCGCGGACATCGACAGCCTGGCCCTGGCCATCCGCCAGCGCATCGAGCCCTGGGCGGTCTTTGAGTTCCGTCTGCACGAGGCCATGGAGAAGGTCTACGGCCAGGCCCTGGCGACGCGTTTTGCCCGCTTGGTGCAGCGCAGCGCCAAGGCCCATGAGGGCAAGGCCTACCCGGCGGCTCGGCTGATCGATCCGATCCCGCGCTTTGGCAGCTTGGCCGAGGTGCGACTGCCGGGGCCGCCGCCGAGCGAAGCGACCGCCGCCCTGCTGATCAGCGAAGCCGCCGCGGCCGCCATCGTTGCGCAGGTGGCTGCTACGCCATCTGCCCCGGCCCCCGCCCAGAGCCCGGCCGCCTTCGAAAAGACCGAGGTCGTGCCGGTCCCCGCGGAGCCGGCGCAGGTGTCGGCGCTGGCCAACGAGAAGACCGAGGCCATCCCGATTCCGACGACTGTCGCTGCCCCGGAGAGCCCGCGGCCTGTCGACGTCGTCGCACCAGCGGTCGTCAACCAGGCTGCGCCGGTCGCAGTGCCGGTGACGCCCGTCGCTGTCGTGCCCGAGGTGGTTGTGGCCCCCGAGCCACCGCCCCCGGCTCCCCAGCCGCCGGTGGTGGTTGGCCCGGCTGCCCCGCTCCCCGCACCGACCGTGGTGGTTCCCGAGCCGGTCGCGCCTCCGGCCGCCCCTGTCGTCGCCGCGCCGGTGGTCGAAGAGACGCCGCGATCGAGCCGCAGCGCGCCCAGCTATTCCGGCATCGACAAGCTCAGCATGGATGAGTGGGAGTCGGTGTCGGCGGCGGACTGGCTATCGGTGGCCAACAAGATCGAGCCGGCCGATGCCGCGGCTGCCGCGACGATCCCTGAACTGCCCGCGCTGCCGCCCGTGCCTGCCGTTGCGCAGGTGGCCAAGCCTGCGGTCGCGACCTCAGCCCCAGCGGCGACCTCAGCCCCGGCGGCGACCCCAGTCGCTCGGGAAAAATCGGTGCCAACGCCGGTTGCCCCGGCTGCGACCCGGCCGACGCCCGCTGCCAGTGCGGTCTCGCCGAACGAAGCAGGGCGCCGCAACAAGAAGCGCAACAAGGGTCAGGCGCAAGCTCCGGCACAGGCAGCCGCTCAGAAGCCGGCAGCAGCGGCTCCAGCGCCCGCCGCGGCCGTTCCCGTCGCCGCCCCAGCCGTCGCTGCCCCGTCTGTCGCTGCTCCGTCTGTCGCTGCTCCGTCTGTCGTTGCTCCGTCTGTCGCCGCCCCAGCCGCGGCTGCGCCCGCCGCGCCGGTTGCCAAGGACGCGGCACGACCGGCCGCCCCGGCCACGCAAAAATCGCTACCGGCCGTGGGGGGCAAGCCAGCCGCTGCGGCGGCTCCCGCCAAGCCGGCGACGGCTCCAGCGGCTCAGGTGGCGAAGCCTTCGATGGTCAGCCGTCCTGCGATCGCTGCGGTGGCCAAGCCAGCGACCCCTTCGTCTGTTTCGGGCAAGCTGGGCGCACCGGTTGTCGCCGCTGCCGAGAAGTCGGGGCCCGTCGCGGCAGCCAAGCCTGCGGGCGCGGCGGTCTCCACTGCACCGGCGGCACAGAAGTCGGTTTCTGCCGAAAAGCCGGTGGCCGAAAAGCCGGTGGCCGAAAAGCCGGTGGCCGAAAAGCCAGCCTCCAGCAGCCCCGCGCTCGCTCCGGCCGTGGCTGCCCCGGTGGCGATGGCTGCCCCGGCCGTGGCCGCCGCCCCGGTTGCCGCCCCGGTTGCTGCTCCGGTTGCCGCCGCCCCGGCGGCCGTTCCGGAGCCCATCCCCGAACCGATCAACAGTGGCCGGCTGGGTGAGCCCATCAATGCCGCGGCCAGCAGTGCGCCGGTCCTCAGCGAGCCGCCGCCGAGCAGCGAGTCTCCCGATGCTGCTGAGGGGGACGAGGTCCCTGGTCCGGCGCCGCGCATCGCCCTGGCTCTTGATGAGAGCAGTGGTGCGACGCTGTCGCTGGAGGCGGCGCGTGAGCTGGTGGCGGTGGCTGCCGATCGTGATGCCATCTTCGAAGCGCTGTGCCGCGGGGCTCGCAGCCGCGCCCGCTTCACCTGCATCTTTACGATTCATGGCGAGGTGGCGTTTGGCCGCGTCGCTCTGGAAGACAGCTGGCTCGATCGCCAGCAGGTGGGCCGCGTCTCGGTGCCACTCGATCGCTCGTCGGTGTTTCGTCAGGCGGCGAAAGCCCGGCAGCAGCACGTGGGCACGCTGGGCGATCCGGCGGTGACCAACGATCCGCTGCGTGCTCTGGGACGCCGTCCGCCCCTGCCGGGGGCGGTCCTGCCGATTCTTTTGCGGGGTCGGCCGGTGGCGCTCCTTTACCTGGATGACGACGGGCGCGAGCTCCCCGAGACGCTAGCGACCGAACTAGCCCCGCTGCTGAGCGAGGTCGGGCAAGCCTTCCAACGCTTGGTGCAGCAGTCGAAGACGGGCGGCCTGGGCGGCGTGATCGACGTCGAAGACGCGGCGAGCCCGCAGGATGTCACCGACCCCGGGACCAGTGCCTGGCGTCCACGCCCGCAGCCCGCTCCGGCGCCCGAGGCGGTGGCCGCGCCAACCCCGGCTCCCGTCGAGAAGCCGGTCGTCGCTACTCCAGCCGTGGCCGCTGTGCCGGTGCCGGTGCCGGCCAGTGAACAGCCGACCGTACCGCTGCGTGTCGATCGCAAGGGGGCTGCGGCAACTGCCAAGCCCGCCGCCGCAACAGGACCTGAAAAGCCGGGCAAGGACGAGAGCGCCGCTAAGCCCGCGGCCAGTCCGCCCGCCGCTGCTGGCAAGCCAGAAGACGCGACGGAAAAGATCGTCAAGCTCGACAAGTCTGAGCTTGCCCCCAAGGCCACCGGCAAGCCCGGCAAGGGATCCGGCAAGTCGCCGCCCAGCTCGACGGTTTCGCCGTCGGCTGGCAAGGACGGCCGCAAGGACGCGCGCGACCAAAAAGACGCGCCAAAAGACCCCAAGGAACCGAAGGCAGGTGGGGAAGACTGGGCCGCGCTGGTCGAGCGGGCTGGCGGTGGCGACGATGCCGCGACCGCAGCCTTGCTGGCGGGCGGCGATGCGGCGGTGCAGGCGTTGGTGGCGGCCCTGCCCGGCCCGCTACGCAGTCAGTCGCGAGCCGCGCTTGGCGATCCGCAGAGCGCAGAGGCCAACCTGCTGCACAGCCCGCTCCTGCTCTTGGCGCTGCGCATGGGGCAGCGGGCGGTGGCGCCGCTCCTGGCCCGGCTGGGAGACCAAGCGACGCCGGCTCGGGCTCGCTACTTCATCGTTCGCTGCCTCGGCGAGATGCCAGTGGCGGCCGCGCTGGATCCGTTGTTCGAGCGCCTGTACGACGCCGACGACGAGGTGCGGGCTGCTGCGGCTGCCGCCCTGCGCAGCTTCCCGCCGAGCCAGGCGCTAAATGCCGTGCGGGCCCGCCTGCGCGAGCGACTGGACGAGCGCGGGGATGGCGATGTGAAGCGGCTGGCGTCGACGGTCGATGCGCTCGGCGAGCTTCGCGATACTGTGGTCTCGGCGCTCATCATCGAGCTTTTGGAGCACAGCGATCCGCTGGTGGTGGATGCCGCGGGGCGAGCGCTGCAGGCAATTACCAAGCAGGACTTTGGGCGCAGCCGCTATCGTTGGAGCGGCTGGTGGCGTCGCCATCAGGCCGAGCCTCGCCTGCAGTGGCTGTTGGCCGGTCTTTGCCACGGCAGCGCGATGATTCGCTCGTCGGCGCAGGACGAACTTTGCGAGATGTCGGGAGACGTCAGCGGCTATCGCTTTGATCTACCGACGCGCGAGCGGGAAGTGGCGGCGAAGCAGTGGGCGGATTGGTGGCAGCGGCACGGCTACGACGTGGTCTAGCCTAGCCGCCACCTTCGACAGGGGGCGGGGCTTACTGCGAGGCGTTGCTGAGGAAGACGACGCGGCCGGTGGCGCGGCTGGCGACGGCGAATTCTGGGCGAGTATCGCCGGTGAGATCCGCGGCGATGAGCGAGAACGGACCCGCCGCCGCCGTGAAGCGCAGCGTCGAGGGGAAGCTGCCGTCGCCCTTGCCGATGAGCACGCTGACCGTGCCGTCGTCGAAGTTGGCCACCGCCAGGTCGGGCTTGCCATCGCCATTGAAGTCGGCGCTGGCCAGCGAGTTGGGACCGCTGCCCACCGCAACCGACTTGGCATCCGCGAAGCTGCCATCGCCTTTGCCGAGAAGGACGCTGACGCTGGCGCTCGCCGAGTTGGCGCTGACCAGATCGAGCTTCATGTCGCCATCGAGGTCGAGGAAGGCGAGACCCAGCGGGGCGGTCTCGACGGCAGCACTCTTGGGCATTTCGAAGGTGCCATCGCCCTTGCCGAGCAGCAGGCTGATGGTGCCGCTGCCGTAGTTGGCGACGCCGAGATCCAGCTTCTTGTCGCCATTGAGGTCAGCGAGGGCCAGCGCCATCGGTCGGCTGAAGCCGGTCAGCGTTTTGACCGCCGTCGTGTCAAACGTGCCATCCCCCTTGCCGGGGATCAGCAGGACCTTGCCGTCGGTCGTGGTGACCAGCACATCGTCCTTCATATCGCCATTGGCGTCGGCAATCGCTAAGGCGGTCGGTGGGCTGGCGAGTGCGGTGGTCTTTCCGCCCTCGAACGTGCCATCGCCCTTGCCCAGAAGGACGGTGAGGTCGCCGGAGTACGAGTTGGCGGTGATCACGTCGAGCTTCTTGTCGCCGTTGAGATCGGCGACGCGCACCGCGATCGGGTCAGTGCCGACGGCGGTGGTCTTGGCCATCTCGAACATGCCACCGCCCTTGCCAAGGGCCACGGCGACGGCGCTTTCGCCGAGGTTGGCGGTGATCAGATCGTCTTTCTTGTCGCCGTTAAGATCGGCCAGGACCAGCGACACTGGGCCGGTGCCCACATCGGTGGCGTTGGCGCCGCCAAAGTCGACCCGCGAGGCGTAGTACGAGAACAGATCAGAGCGCGTCACCGACTTGCCACTCGGCAGGGTCACTTCGACCGCCACCTTGCCCCAGGCCCCCAGCTTGGCCGGCAGGGTCAGCGCAAGCTCGGTCTCGCCGTTGAGGGTCACGTCGCTGGCCTCAGTCCCGGCAAAGCGGACGTGCGCGCCCTTGGCGAAGTTCTGCCCGGTCAGCTTCATCGAAAGCCCGCCGTTTGACGGCCCCAGCGTCGGGGCAATGCTGGTCAGCATCGGCGGCATCTCGGTTGGGTTCACCACCATCGTCATGTCGGGCGGGGGGGCCGTACTCATGTCGACGTCGTTGTTGTTCACCGGGGGCGTCGGCGGCGGCATGTACGGATCTTTCTTGTCGCAGCCATCGGCGGCCAGCAGCACAGCGCCACCCGTGAGCAGCGCCAGGGCCAGGCCAGAGAGGGGGGCTCTCCGGGCCGAGCGAACCGGCGACAGACCCCGTGTGCAGAGAGAGGAACGCAGGAATCGCTGCAATGTCATGAACTTAGCCTCCGTCTGGGAGGCTTAGCGCAGCGAGGGCAGGCTGTCACGTCTTTAGTTTGCGCTGGCGACGATGCCTGCGACTGAGAGCCAGAGGTAGACCGAACCGCCAAGAGCTGCGTTCTTCATCAGGTTTTCGCCTCTCTTCTGCGCTACGATCAGGCCTCTCACCCTCTGAGGTGAAGCGGCGAGTAGGACCAGCATGACAACAAAACCGTCCTCCGTACGAGTTGGCTCTTGGCGCGCGGCGCTGATATTCGCGTTTGGCTGCGTGCTGTGGCTGGGGCCGGGCTGCGGCCCGCGCTTTGAAGGACACCAGACGGTCGCCACCGTCGAGGTCATCCGCACCCCGGTCGAGCTGAAAGGCGCGGTCCTAAACCACGCCATCGCCGGCGATGAGCGACTGAGCGCGGGCCAAAAGCTGGTGGTGGCCGAGCGCGCACAGGCTCTCTTGCGGCATGACCAGGGGGCGCGGCTGCTGCTTGATAGCGGCGCCACCGCCGAAGTCACGGACGATGGCGTCAGCCTGACCAGCGGTCGGCTGTGGGTCGATGCCCGCGAAGGCGGACGCATTGAGGTCGCGACGCGAGACCTGTCCGCGGTAGCTGGCGGCGCCGGCTACGAGGTCAGCGTCAGCGACAGCGGCAGCCAAGTCACCGTGGTGCGCGGCGAGGTGGCCTTCATCAGCGGCAAGGGTCGCGGTGTCGCCCACGCCGGTGAGCTGATTAACGCCAGCGGCGGCAACGTCGTCGTCAAGCCGGTGGTGCTGTGGGACGACTGGACCGGTGGCCTAGGCTGGCCCGATCCGCGCAAGAGCCGCGGCGCCGCCGGCATCGGCGAGGTCGGCGCGCGTCGGCCCGGCAACCTGGGCGAGGCGCGCTTCCCGCTGTCGATTCAGCGCCTGCAGGTCCGTACCCGCATCGACGACGATCTGGCGGTGACGACGGTCGAAGAGACCTTCTTTAACCCCGCAGAATCGACGCTGGAAGGCATCTTCCGCGTGCATCTGCCCGAGGGCGCCATCCTGTCGCGCTTCGCCATCGATCGCCGAGGGCGCTTCGTCGATGGCTACGTCAAAGAACGCGAGACGGCGCAGCGCGACTATCAGGCCCAGGTCTACGAGGGCTCGACGAAAGATCCGGCGCTCCTCGAATGGGAAGCCCCGGGGAGCTACAAGGCGCGGCTGTATCCGCTGCCGCCGGGCTCGTCGCGGCGCGTGCTTTACACCTATAGCGAGTGGCTGACGCCGCACGGCGAAGGCTTTGCCCAGCGCGCCTATCGCTTCCCGATGGCCGGTTCGGCGGGGGGCGGTGCGCCGCTGATTCAAGAGCTCGACATCGAAGTCGATGCCGGCTCGGCCGGGGCCAAGGAAGTGCGGTCCGGGCTGGGCGCGCTGATCAGCAAAGACGGTCGCCGCGTCGTGCTGCAGCGCACCGACTATGTGCCCAGCGCCGATCTCCTCGTCGAGATGATCGGTCTGCCGCGACCGGCTGAGGTGGCTCGCGTCTATCGCGCCACGCACTCGGTGCCCTCGCGGCCCGGTGCGCGCTCGGTGCGTGATGAGAGCGACTATGTGCTGATTCGGGCCATGCCGGTGGCGGCGCCCAAGCCCAGCTCGCCGACGCCGCTTGACCTGGTGCTGCTCGTCGATATCTCGGCTGCGACCGATGCCACCCACCTGTCGATGGCGCGGACGCTGATCGAGTCGGTGCTGCGTCACCTTGGACCGCAGGACCGCGTCGCGCTTTTGGGCGCCGATCTCAATGCCCACTCGCTCTTGGCTCCGTCGGGCGGTAAGGCGGGGGCGGGTGGCAAGCCGGGCGTTGCGCTGACGCCAGCGACGGCGGAGGCGGTACCGCAGCTTCTGGCCCAGCTGGGTGCGACGCGCACCGGAGGCGCCACCGACCTGGGCGCCGCGCTAAGCCAAGCCGCTGCGCTTTTGCAGCCCGATCGGGCCGGCGCCGTACTGTACGTCGGCGATGCCCAGCCTACGGTTGGTGAGCTCGATCTGCCGTCGCTGCGTGAGCGCTTGGAGCGTCTGCCGGCTCCGCTGCGGCTGTACGGCGTGGGCATCGGCGCGGAAGCCAACCTGAACCTCTTGTCGGGGCTGTGCCAGATGAATGCCGGCCTGGCCTTCCGCGTGTCGGATCGTGCGGCAGCGGCCGAGACCGCGGTCAGCATCACCACCCACCTGTCGCGTCCGGCGGTGAGCCGCATCAAGGTCGAGGTCGGATCCGGCCTCGATCGCGTCTATCCCCGACAGAGCGTGTCGCTGCGCGCCGGTGAGCCGCTGTTCATCCTGGCTCGTCTGCGACAGAGCGTGCCGCAGACCGTGCAGGTCGAGGGGCTGGCCGATGGTCAGCCGTTCAAGACGACGTTCAAGCTAGAGACCCACAACCTGGATGACACCGCCGACCTGCGGCTGCGCTGGTCGCAGGCTCGTCTGTTGCAGCTTTTGGACAGCGGCGCCAGCACCGAAGAAGTCGCTGAGCTAGGCGTGCGCCAGAACCTGATCACGCCCTTTACTTCGTTCTACGTGCCTAGCGAAGACGAGGTCGCGCTGCTTGAGCGTAACCTGCCCAACGTGCGGGCCGCCGGCTGCAGCTACGAGCGCTCGGCCCCGTCGATGGCCAGCGCGCCGCCGCCGCCCCCGGCCTCGGTCGCGATGTCCGAGACCTCGGGCAGCGCGCGGGCGGTCGAGGGCAAGATGGGACGCCGCGACTCCTCGCGGGCCAAGAACAAGATGTTCGCGAGCCGTGGACCGTCCAAGGATGCTCCGCGCGCCGAAGAGGCTCGACCCGAGCCCGAGATGGCCGAGGCGGCACCGGCCGCTCCCGGGGCGGCTGCCGCACCGATGGACGCGCCCAAGGCCAGCTCAGCCATGCGACCGATGAAGCCGATGGCGAAGAAGGCGGATCGGGCGGCGCGTGACGAAGGTGGGATGGATGGCGATGGCATCGGTGATGCCTTTGGCAGCAGCGGCTTTGGGCTGGTCGGCAGCGGCTCAGGCGGGGGCGGCACCGGGGAAGGCACGATTGGCCTGGGCAACCTGGGCACCATCGGTCGCGGCGGCGGCAGCGCCGACAAGAAGATGGCCAAGGGCGGCAAGTCCCGTCGCTCGCGCATCATCGACGACGACGAGGCACCCAACACCGGCGCTGAAGATCGTCGTGAGCGCCGGGAGCGCGAAAAGAGCGCCCTGCCGCACGGCGCCAGCGTCGACAACGAGACCACCGGCACCCTGGTGGCGCTGAACAGCAGCGATGTGACGGTGCTGGTCGGCATCCTGCGTCACCGGCCACGCGGTTGCAGCGCTGCCTCGACGCAGCCGCTCGACGAACGGCGCGAGCTATGGCGCGAGCGCCTGAGCATGAACAGCGGCGTGCGTCGATCGATGGAGGTGTTCCAGGACGCCAGCCGCGGCTGCGAGCTCAAGCGCTGGACCGATCGCCGCGAGCTGCTCAAGCTGATGCTGCGCAGCGTCGGTGGACCGGGCGGCATGGTCGCGCTGTACAAGGGGTTTGATGACGAGCCGGAAGAGCAGGAATTCCTGCGCCAAGCCATCCTCGGCGAGGTTCGCTCGCCGCGCGATCTGCGCGTGATCTTCGACGGGCTGGGCCTGGGCGATGAGGAGCGGGCGCTGCTCGCGCAAGAGGTGGTGCGCGCCGCCAAGACGCCGACCGATCGCCTGCGCCGCCTGGAAGATCTGCTGCGCAAGTGGCCGGGCGATCTGCGGCTGCGCCTGCTGCGCATGGAGACCGAAGAGGAGCTCGGCGAAAAAGAATCGGCGCGGCGTACGGCCGAAGAGGTGCGACGCGATCCCTACGCTGATGCCCAGGCCCGCACGGCAGTCGGCGAGCTGTACTTCCGACTCGGCGACGAAGACGCAGCGCGCCGAGCGTTCTCTGAGATCGTCGAGTTTGCCCCGCGCGATTCCTTGGCGCGGCGCCGGCTGGGCGATCTGTATCGCGCGCACAACTGGTTCGACGAAGCGTATCGCCAGTACCAGACGCTGATGACGCTGGAGCCCAACGATCAGTCGGTGCTGCTGCTGCTGGCGATGGCCGCGGCCGGGGCTGGCCACATCGAAGAAGCGCTCGGGCTGGAGCAGCGCGTGATTTCGACGTCCGAGCCGGGCAGCGAGACCGGTGTGTCGAAGACGGCGCTGTGGCAGACCTCGCTGCGGCTGGCGCAGCTTCGCGAAGAAGCCCGCGCCAAGAGCGATGCCGAAGGGCTGGCCCGCCTGTTTTTGCGCACGCAGAAAGCTGGCGCGATGGGCCTGGCCAAGCCGCTGCGGGTGCTGCTGACCTGGGCGCATCCCGAGGCGGATCTGGATCTGCGCATCGCCGCCCCGGATGAAACCTTCGGTCCCGCCAACGATCTGGCACCGCAGCTAGGCTTCCTCGGCTGGCACAGCCACAAGACGGCCTCGGTCGACGGCGCGTATCAGATCGAAGTGGTGCGGCGCGATCGGCCGGGGGCGCTCAAGTACGGCGGAGAGCTCTCCGTCATCGTTCACGAGGGCGAAAAGACCGAGAAGCTCTGGCGCTTGCCGCTGTCCTTTGCGGGCTCGGCGACGACGGCACGCTTTGTTCTTCGCGGCGGCAAGGTCGAAAAGGTGGAGACGCAGGAATGAGTTCGCTAAAGAGTCGAAGCGCGCTGTTTTTGACGCTGCTTACCGCCGGGTCGGCGCTGGTTTCCGCCTGCACCAAGGCGCCTCCGCCGGCCCCGACCGCCGCCTGGGTCCAACCGGGGCGACCGGGCGTGACGGTGCAACGGGCCGGCCAGACGCTGCCGGTGGCCGGGGCGCTGCGCATCGAAGAAGACAGCCTGGTGGCGACGCCCGCGGGGGTGCGCTCGTCGCTGTTTCTCGACCGCGGGGCCTGGGTGCTGCTGGACGAAAAGACGACCGTGCTGGTCGGCGAAAAGCGCCTGGAAGTCCGGGCTGGTCGCGCCTGGATCGATGCCCGCGGCGGGGACGAGATCGAGATCGTCGCCGGCGAGGGCAAGGTCAGCCTCAGCGCCAAGGGGGCGGGCCTGTCGGTCAGCCAGACGGGGGCCGATGCGTCGATCTATTGCTCGGCCGGGCAGGTGACCTGGAAAGTCGGCACGCAGGGCGGGCGCCTGGAATCGGGCCTGTCTTTGCTGTGGAAGGGCGGCGAAGCGCGCGAGACCGCGCAGGCGCTGTGGGACGACTGGACCTACGGCCTGGCCGAGCCGGGACCGCTGCGTCCGCTGGAAGCGGCGGGCGTCGGTCAGCTTGCGGCACGTCGTCCCGGCGATCTGGGCACGGCGCGCACCCCGCTGATCGTGCGTCAGCACGACGTGCGTGTGCGCATCGAGCGCGACATGGCGGTGACCGAGGTCGAGCAGACCTTCTTCAACCCGCGCTCTGAGATGCTGGAAGGGCAGTACAGCGTGCGCCTGCCTGAGCGCGCCATCCTGCAGGAATTCGCCGTCGGACAGGAGGACTCGACGCCGCAGGTTGGATCGGTGGTGGCGAGCGTTCGCGCGGGTACTAGCTCGGCCTATGACTCGTTCAGCGCGCAGCTTGAGTGGGCAGGGGCCGGTCGTTATCGCGGCCTCGTGCGCGACATACGCCCCGGCAAGACCAAGGTCGTGCGCCTGCGCTACGCCGAGTGGCTGTCGCACTATCAGGTCAAAGGCGCGGTGGGGAGCCGTCGCACCTATGTCTACCCCATGGGGCAGAG
>DAORCZ010000116.1:11574-13022 GCA_035345735.1 Pseudomonadota bacterium
GAGCTGATTGGCCTCCTGGCCAAGCAGACCCCGGCCGGCGCCAGCAACCTGGAAGCGGCGTTCATGCGCGCCGTTGAGCTGTTGCCGCGCGGCAAGGGCACGGTCATCTACATCGGCGATGGTCGCCCGACGGTGGGGGCGCTGCTGCCCGGCGAGCTGCGCGATCGGCTGGCCCGCCTGGGGGCCCTGCCGCGCTTCTACGCCGTCGCGGTGGGGACGGATGCCAACCTGGATCTGCTGGGCGCGATCTGCGATGCCGGTCCGCAGCGGGGCGTGGTCCGCATCGAAGATCGTCCCGAGGCCGCGCGCGCTGCGCTGCACCTTATCGAGCGCGCCGCGCAGCCCAGCCTGACCGAGGTGCGGGTGGCCCTCGGCGAAGAAGCCGACGTCGTCTATCCCGAGGCGCCGGTGGCCCTGGAAGGCGGCGAAGCGCTGCCGATTATTGCCCGCCTGCGTCGCGATCGTTCGCTGCCTCCCTCATCGCTGACCGTCACCGGCCTGCGCGATGGCAAGCCGTTTACGCAGACGCTGCCACTTTTCACCCGCGACCTTGAAGATCAGGGCGATCTGGGGCGGCGCTGGGCGCTGGCTCGGCTGTCGCGGCTCCTAGAGCGTGGGGCTGGACGGGAAGCCGTGCTCGACATTGGATCGCGCTTTGCGCTGGTTACTCCGTGGACCGCCGTCGTGGTGGGCGGCAGCGGCGGGGATGCCTATGCGCCACAGGTCGGCGATGGCGACAGTGGCCTGTTCATTCCGCCCGCCCTGCGCGGCCAGGCGCCCAGCGATGCCACCGTTGCGCTGGAGGGCGGCGTGTCGACGAGCAGCCTGCGCGTCACCAGCCTAAACGATCTGTATCTGCGTTCCCTGCGTGAGCGCGAGGCCCCCGCCCGCCTGTGCTACGAGCGCCGTGCCGCCGGCCATCCTGAGCTGGCGGGGCGGGTTACCCTGCGGGTCAAGATCGCCGTCGATGGCGTGCCGCGCGAGGCCAAGGTGATCTCCTCTACGCTGCGGGCTCGCGATGTCGATGCCTGTATCGAGCGCGCTGTTGCTGGCCTGAAGCTGCCGGTTGCCCCCGACGGCAAGCCGCACGAAGTGATCTACGCACTGCAGCTCACCCAGGCCGAACACGACGATGACAGCCGTGGCTGCAGCGCTGCCTCGCGGGCCTATCTGGCGACGCGACGAGCGCTGTGGCGTGAGCGCCTGGGTCGCTATAGCGGCGTCTCCGGGGCGATGAACGTCTGGCGCGAAGCCGAGTCGCGCTGTGAGCTGCGCAGCTGGCTGGATCGCCGCGCCCTGCTCGACCTGATGCGGCCCAGCGTCGGCAACACCTCGCAGCAGGTCGACCTGTATCACCGCTTCGAGAGCCACGAACAGCAGGCCGAGATCCAAGCCTATCTGCGGCGCGAGATCCTGCGCGCTGTGCGTACCGAAGACGATGTGCGGGC
>DAORCZ010000117.1:0-4477 GCA_035345735.1 Pseudomonadota bacterium
GCCGTAGACGACGAGATAGGTCAGGTTGGAGTAGCCGCCGGGGAACTGCTTGATGAGGGGCTCGGGCGTCGTGGCGCCGACCCCGGGTAGGACCGACTGCAGATAGGCGGCGAGCCGAGCGGGATCCAGCTCTTCACCGCGTCGGACCGCGGCGGCTTCATCGGCGGGGGGACGGGCTTGCGACGCTGCGCGATCCGATGGAGACATCTTAAGTGCCCAGCTTGCCACGCAGGCGGATGTTGTAGGTCAGGATCGCCAGGTTCTTGAGCACGTTCGGCACGCGCCGCACCAAGTTGATCGAGGGCGGGCGCTTCTCGGCGATGCGCACCGGAATCTCGCGCACGCGGCGGCCTTCCAGCTCTGCGCGGATGACGAATTCCGAGGCGAACAGATCCTTTTCCACCATGCAGTGCTGCACGGTGGGCAGCAGCGCCTCGCGACGGAAGGCTTTCAACCCATGGGTATCGGTGCCGGTAAAGCCGACGAGGACGCGCAGCATACCGTTGATGGTTTTGGTCGCCGCTCGGCGCAACAGCGGTCGGCGATCGTCGGCGCCCGGCATGGCCTTCGAGCCCACCACCAGCTCCGCCTCGCCGCTTTCGAGCAGTGGCAGAGCGCGAGCGTAGAAATCGACATCGCAGAGATCGATCTCGTCGCACAGCACGAAACGCCCGCGTGCGCGCAAGATGCCGGCCTTGAGCGCCGCGCCGTAGTCGGGGCGACCCAGCGAGTCGATGCGGACTTGCGGATAGCGCTCGGACAGGGCTTTACCCGCCGCGACCGTGCCATCGCGCGAACCGTTTTCAGAGAGCAGGATTTCGTAGCGGGCAAACAGCGGCTGCTTGGTCGCGGCCTCGCCCAGCCGCTCGATGAGATCGACGACAGCGGCGTGGAGGATGCCCTCTTCGTTGTAGATGGGGATGACGATGGAGAGTGCGGGCTCGTCGTGGGCTGGCATGGGTACTGGGCAGCTAAGCAGGGTTTAAGGGGTCGAGGCGGCGCGACGCAGCGTGTGCGCGATGTCGCGTCCCAGCATCAGGCAGTCTTCCATGGAGTTATACGTCCAGCTGCCATAGCGACCGCGCGGATAGATCTGGTGCGCTTCCAAGAACGGCACAAGCTGGGCGAGCGCGTCGTAGTAGGCGTGATCGAAGACAACGTAGGCGTACTCGATCTCGCGCAGCTCAGCGAACAGGATGTCGTCGGGGCTGCCGAGGACGCCGGCCGCACAGAGGCCGCTCGCTACCTCGGGGATCAGGCGATTCATGTCGGGTGGTGGTCCGCGCTCGGACAGCTCGACGTACAGCGAGCCGCAGCCCGGAGGGGCCATCGACGGGACGGCGTTGCTGTACACCCCGACGCGGTAGAACGGATACTTCTCTTCCGGCACATACAGCCAGTGATAGTCACTGCGCGGTGGGACCCGGGTCGCGACGTTGAGATAGCGCACCGGTGTGCAGCGCAGCTTTTCCGCCCAGCGGGCCATGGCGGGCGGCAGATCGACGATGCGGCGGCACAGCTCAGGCAGCGGCAGCGTCGCGACAAGGGCGTGGTACGGCAGGCGCTCGCCGCCGATTACGACCTCGCGCTGCGCCAGGTTTACCGATTCGAGCGGCGCTGAAAGGGCCATGCGATCGCGCGGGAGCAGCGACAGCAAGCGATGGACTAGCGTCTCGATGCCGCCCTGCCGCGGGTACAGAAAATGGACGTTGTAGCCGAGTTCCTTCGGGCTGTCGCCGACGGCGCCACGCACCACTTGTTCCAGCGTGGGGATGGGCACGAAGCGACTGCACCAGTCGGCCGTGATCTCGCGCGGGTGCACGCCCCACAGCTTGGCGTTGTACGGCACCATGAAGTGGCGGGCGATGCCGGCACCGAACTTCTTCTGGCAGAACTCGTCGAAGTCGCGGACGCCTGCGGCTCCTCCCTCGGCGGCGGCCTGATTCGCAGCGGCGATGAAGCCGAGCAGACACTCGCTGATCACGGCGGGCGGCAGGCCGTGCAGGTTGGCCTGGAAGGGGTAACGAATGAGCGCGCCGTGGCTGAACACGCGGGCCTTGCGCTGCACCGGCAAGAGCTCGCGCATCGGGTCATCGCCGGGGAACAGCGAGCTGACGAGCGACTTGATGCCGGGATCACGCAGGTGCAGCCAGTGTCCAGTCTTGTCGAACCAGAAGCCGCGGATGCACTCGGAGCGAGCGTGTCCCCCGGGGCGGCTGGCCTGCTCGAAGAGTCGCCAGGGCAGGGGTGAAGGTGCAGCGACCGTAGCGTTCCCTGCGTGCAGGTCTGGCAAGTCGGACGACAGGTGCAGAGCCGTCGACAGACCGGTTAGACCACCGCCGATGATAAGTACCTCGCGCAAGACGGAGCTTGATAACACACCTCTTGCCGCCTTCGCCGCAAAACCGCCATATAATGCGCCCGCTCTTTAACCCTCAGAAACCCTCCGAGTTTTGATACCGATGGAGACCGAAAACATGCACATCATGACACGCACTCCGACGAGCCTCCGCCTGCTTGGCCGTGCGGGTGCGCTAGGTTTAGGGGTGGCCGCCATGCTATCGGCTTCCGGCTGTGGTCGTGCCGATGTGCCGGGCAGCATCATCTTTTCCTGGGTGCTGGTGAAAGCCTCAAACCCCAACCCGGACAACGCGCCCGGCGAAGACTGCAAGCAGGTTGGCGTCGACAAGATCCGGCTAGAAATCGGCAGCAAGAACATCTGGGACTATCCCTGCGCGCAGAACGCAGCGCAGAGCCAGACCGTGATCGCCGACACCTATCACGTCCGCGTGAGCGCGCTGGGCCTGACTGGCAACCTGATTCAGTCGAAAGAGTTTCCTCAGACCTACGTGTTCGGGGCGACGAAGCTGGGGGCGGTGCGGTTGGTCGTGCCCTAGCCGGCTTGCTGATGGGGAGGGCCGCCAGGGGAGGTGGAGCCGAGGTGCGGGAGCGCGATCGTCGCGGGCGGCTAGACGTCTTCGATGCCGTAGATGTCGACCTGCACTTCGCTGGCGTAGTGGACCAGGGGGGCGGTGCTGGGGCGGGTGATCTGGCTGGCGGCGATCAGTGACTCCTCGACGCTGTGCAGGCGCGCTGGCTGAACCGGATAGGGGCTGTGATGCACGCGACCGCGCTTTAGCCCGCTGTCTGCCTCGGTGTAAAGGATGTAGCGCTCGACGAGAAAGTGCTCCAGCGTGCCCGGGGTCGCGGGGGCTGCCGGGCCCGTGACTTCGTAGCGCGCCTTGGCCGAGGCCGGGGTGGGGGCGGGCCACTTTCTCTCGGTGGCGTAGTCGACCAGGCCCGGCGCTCGCGTATTCCGTCCGGCTGAAAGCTGCATGTCGGCAAAGAAGTAGGGCAGCTTGAACAGCCACTGCGCGAGCTTTACCGCAACGGCGTTCGCCGCATCGAGGCTGAAGAACCAGACGCCGGGATCCTTGCCGCCGTTGTGGACGTAGGTGCGGACGTTGGTCTCGTGGAAGTTCGACAGGCCAGGCACGGCGGGCAAGAAGATCGGTCGCACGCCGGTCATGGTGAACATCACCAACCCCACATAGGCCTGTCCACCGAAGGTGTCGACCGTGAGCCGCGATGGAAGGAGCGGGCGCAGCATGGATACCGGCACTGGCCAGTGCAGAAACAAGAGATACGCCCAGCGCTGATACATGACCGGGCTGCCGGGGGGCTTCTCGCCGGGTAGCCGTCGCTCGTTGGCATCGGCGGCGAGCTCAGCAAGGGGTGATGTGGCGGCATCTGCGGGGGGCGCAGGCTCGGTCGACATGTCGGACAGTGTACCGGGAGCCTCCCGTCGCAGGGAGGGCTGAGGCAAGCACTCGCCGCAGATCGCCCAAGCTGGGGTTCCAGCGAGCGATTACGATGGGGAAAGCATGCTGCCGCGCCTTGTTTATCCCGAACTGACGCCCCCCGCGGACTTTCGCCTGTCGATCCGCGGCAGTCAGCGCTGGCTGTTGCCGGCTGAGGAGGTGGGTGTTGCGTCGGTCGTCCCGACGGCGATCATCGTCTCTCCCCTGCTGCCGACCCACCTCAAGCTGCCGCCGCCTGCCCAGCTAATCCCCCTGGCCATCCGCGCCGAGGAGCGAGCCAGCCTGGAGGTGAGCGAGCGCCGCGGGCCTGTGGCCTGTGAGACCGAGGAGGGGTTGTCTGGTGTGTACTTCGCCATCACCGGCTTCGCTCGTCCGAGCGGGCCCAGGGAACGTCGGCTGTACGTCATGTTCGCCGACCGCGGCTTCTACTACGGCATCAACTACGTCGCTGCCGCCGAGCAGTTTGCCCGGCACGAGGCGACATTTTGGCGGGTCACACGATCGATCCGCAGCCGTCCGCAGTCGCTATCCCCGATGGCAACTGGCTTGGCCCAAGGCCGACAAACCGAGCCTGGCGCACTCTCTGGACCGGCAGGCAAGCAGGCTGGGGCCCAGGCCGATTACTCCGGCGAGTCCGCTCAACTAGCGGCGGGGCT
>DAORCZ010000117.1:4493-6903 GCA_035345735.1 Pseudomonadota bacterium
CCCGCCGATCCCTGGCAGGTCTTCGAGGAGTAGGCCGGTCGATGCAGGGGCCCGACACCGGCTGGTGAAACGCCTTTTACACCCACGTCCGACGCAACCTGGTGACCAACGGAGTTCCGCCATCGATGCCACTTGAGGAAGACCACATCTCATTTGGCGAGGTTCGCCAGCCGCGCGTGTCGGCGCATGCCGAAGCGCAAGCCCCGCCGGCCGAGAGCCATTCCGCCTCGAACGCCGGCAACACCTTCATCGATCCGGCGAGCTTTGCACTGGCTGTCTACGGCGCGCCCCTTGGGGAGCACTTGGGGAGCAACGCCGCCCCAATTCTCGGGGCCTCGATCGACAGCCTCGATCAGACTAGCGATACCGTAGGCGATGGCTGGGCCAGCCGTATGGGCCGGGTGCTGGACGAGCCCAGGGCCGGCATCAGCATGGGTCTGTCGCGCCTTATGACCGGCAACCCGCTTGAGATGCTCGGTGGCACTGCGACAAACGGGGGCTGCGTTTTTGGCGGCGAGTGGAACACCGCGAGCCCAAGCGACCACGGCATGACGCTGGGTGATGCGGCGCACGGCAGCGGTCACGTGGCCGGAAGTGGGGCGCCGGCGAGCGGTCACATGGTCTCGGACGCTCAGCGTGGCGTCGGCGATGCGCCCAGGGGAGCCAGCGGCGCTGTCTTGCAAGCCTGGCATTCGCTCTGGGACTAACGCGCGAGTAGTCGCTTGTTGAATGCACTTTGCGAGCCCAGAGCTTGCGTCCGCCTCGACCCATGGCGAGGAAGGTGCGCTTGGCTGCAGCGAGCGGGGGAGCCGGGCTCAGCTCGTCTTGGTCTCCGCCCGAGCGAGCGGCCAGCCTGTGTTCGCGGTGGCCCGCGTTGCCGCAGGAAGCCGGTCGTGCGGCGCGAAACCCTGGCGGCTCGGCCTTACTCGCCCCACGAACCGTACGGCGAGTCGCCCTGCGGCCCGCGGCTCCTCCCATCGGCGGCTACTTGGCGCAGCGACTGCAAGAAGGCGTTGAGGGCCTGCTGCTGCTGCGGGAGCGCTTTCTGTCCGCCGACAAACACGATGAGCAAGCGATCGCTTGGCGTGCTGAGCAGGATGTACACGCGTCCCTCATCAACGGGGCCAGAGCCGGCGACGGCAGCCGAGCCGGCCTGACTGAGAGGGACCCGTACCCGCACCGACGCCTGCAGCCCAGGATATGCGGCCCCGACCACCGGCTGGGTCGCCCCCGCCTTGACGACCTCGAGGCCCGACAGGCTGGTCGCCATCGCTTGCCGAAGCTGCTCGGCTTCGGTCCCAACCGGGACCAGCGGATCGAGCAGGAACAGCGCGGCCCGCTCGCGGGGATCGGCGCTCGGAGGCGCTTGCAGCACCAGACCTCGTCCGCCGTTCGGCAGTTTGTCCGCCGTCCAGCCCCTGGGGGCCAAGAAGTCGTAACGCATGGGTAGCGAGCGTATCACTCTGTGCTCGCCCCGTCGGTCGATGAGCGCCCCGTGGTTTTTGTTGGCGACCGCGGAGACTGCCGCGCTTTACTACGCCGCATGTGGAACCGCGCGGCGTTTATTGCATCTGTCTTCTGCGGAATTCTCGTCGGGCTGGGCGGCGAGGGTTGTGGGCGAGATCCGGCGCAGGACTGTCAGGATGACGGCATCTTCTGCAACGGCATCGAACGCTATATCCCCGGCGTCGACGGAGCACCGGGACAGTGCGTGAAAGTGCCCGCCGCGCCCTGCGACGACGGAGCCGACTGTACTGTCGATGTCTGCGACGAAGCGAGCAGGACCTGCAGTCACACCGCCATGGGAGCCTGCGCCGTCTGCCAGCAGGACGACTGCAAGCCCAGCTGCCGCGGCAAGGTCTGCGGCAGCGACGGTTGCGGCGGCTCTTGTGGTAGCTGCGGAGGCGGGCAGGGCTGCAACCCCTCGGGAGCCTGCGCCAACGCCAGCCGGATCGGCACCTGCCAAAACCCCCGACCGCTCACCGTCAAGCTGGGTTCGGATCAGGCACAGACGCTTCGGGGGGACACCAGCACCGCCATCCACCAGACTGTGCCCACCTGCAATCGCACCAGCCTTGCCGTCGAGGATGTCTACAGCTTCACCCTCACGGCGCCGACCGGCATCGAGGCCATCTCGCAGGGCTACGACACCGTGCTTTCGCTGCGCCGCGAGGACCCAGCGACGCCAGGGGCCGGCTGTTTGGACGACAGCGCCAAGGCCACCGTGGCCTGCAGCGACGACACGGCTCCGCCTGGCGACTACGGCTCGCGGGTAACCGCGCTCTTGCAGCCGGGCACCTACTACCTGCTCGTCGACGGCTTTGATGACAGCAACTTTGGTCCCTACACGCTTAGGGTGAAGTTTGTGGCCGGCTGCGTCCCCAACTGTGACGGCCAGTTCTGCAACGGC
>DAORCZ010000117.1:7003-8692 GCA_035345735.1 Pseudomonadota bacterium
GGTGAAGTTTGTGGCCGGCTGCGTCCCCAACTGTGACGGCCAGTTCTGCAACGGCAGCGACGGATGTGGGGGCACCTGCGGCAGTTGCCCGGCCGGCCAAGCCTGCGGCACCGATCTGCGCTGTCGCCCCAGCCCCTGTGTGCCGAAGTGTAAGAACGACGACGGCTCGCCCCGCACCTGCGGCGACGATGGCTGCCTCGGCAGCTGCGGTAGCTGCGCTTCCGGTGAGCTGTGTGTGCCCAAGACCGGGAGCTGCGCTCCCTTCCCGCGCTGCGATCACGGAAAGCCCAGCTGCAGCCCGGCCTGCGCAACCGGCTGGTTCTGCGGCAGCGACTGCGCCTGCCACAAGCTCTCGGATCCGTTGCCCGATCTCATCGTCAACGCCGAGCGCCTGCGCAGCGAGATCCTCTTCGACGAGATCACCGTCGATAAAAACTCCTGCTCGGTCGTGGAACAGTGCGTCGGTGGCTTGGGCAAGCGGCGCCTGCTGCGCTTTTCAGTCGAGGCGATAAACCAAGGCCAGGGAGCGCTGCACATGGATGCGCCAGATCTGCGCCCCGATCAGTTCCATAGCTCGGCTTGCCACGGCCACTATCACTACGACGGCTTCGCCGCCTACGCCCTGCTGGACATGAACGGTCGCGAGATCGCGCTGGGCCGCAAGCAGGCCTACTGCATGGAAGACACGCGGCAAGTTGCCGAAGGGCCGAATGTGCCCTGCCGCAAACGCTATAGCTGCAGCGAGCAGGGCATTCAGCCGGGTTGGGGCGACTTGTACGGCAACTCCCTCGACTGCCAGTGGCTCGACATCACCGAGGTGCCGGCGGGCGACTATCAGCTCCGCGTGACCCTCAACCCTCAGCGGGCACTGGAAGAAGTCACCACCGACAACAACACCGCCGTCGCCCCGGTTCAGATCCTGCCGCGCTAGGCGGTGGCTTGGCTCTCCGTCGCCTCGGCGGCTGACCTCTCGGCAGGGCTGACCTTGGGGCATGTTTTCTGCCTAAAGCTCGTTTCTGATCCTAGAATGGCGGACGACGGAGTATCACCATGAGCCAAGTAACGAAGAACCCCGCTAGCCTCCCTGTGGCGTCGAGCCAGCGTTATCGCCCGCTGCTCCTGGGCCTGTCGGCTGCGGCGGTGGTCGGGCTTTTGGTCTTCGCGATGAGCGACAGCCAGAGCTTCGAGTACTACAAGCACGTAGACGAGGTCATGCGCGACCCGACGAGCTGGCAGGATAAGCGCCTGCAGCTACACGGCTTTGTCGTGCCCGGCTCGATCGCCAAGCGCATCGACCGCGACCATCAGAAGCTCGAGTACAAGTTCCGCGTCGAGAACTGCGGGTCGGTAACCGAGGCTCGCTTCGCCGGCGTGGTCCCCGACACCTTCAAAGAGGGCGCCGAGGTCGTGCTGAAAGGTCAGCTTCGCGGCGACACCTTCCACACCAGCGAGGTCATGGCCAAGTGCCCCTCGAAGTATGCGCAGGAAGGTGCCCAGAAGAGCGCCATGGTCACCCGCTGCTCGAAAGAGGGCGCGGCCGAAAAAATGAACTAGCTCGTCGCTAGTCGCAAGGAATCCACATGCCAACACTCAACTGGGTCGCGCTCTTCGGCAGCTTCGTGCTGCTGGTGACGCTGCTCTGCACGACCTACGCTGGCGGCGCGGCCGTGGCGGGGGCTCGCCTCGGCT
>DAORCZ010000117.1:8702-13015 GCA_035345735.1 Pseudomonadota bacterium
ACTGATTCGCTCGGCCATCTACGCCGCCTATGCTTGCGCCGCCATGCTGTCCTTGGCGTCGGGGATGATCTTCTTCGCCATCCTGTCGAACGACTTTTCGATCAAGTACGTCCATCACAACGCCGACGCGGCGATGCACTGGATCTACAAGCTGACCTCGTACTGGGGTGGCCTCGACGGCTCGATGATGTTCTGGGCCTGGCTGTTGTCGCTGTTCTCGGCGATCGCCATTCACTCGAACCGCGAACGCCATCGCGAGCTGATGCCGTGGGTGGTCGCCATCCTGATGGGCATCCTGGCGTTTTTCGTGTCGCTGGTCGTCTTCTACAAACGCCCCTTCGATGTGTTCCTGACCGAGGCGCCGATCGTTGGCAAAGGCCTCAACCCGCTGCTGCAAGACCCCTACATGGCGACGCATCCGCCGTCGCTCTACACCGGCTATGTATCAGCCTCGATCCCCTTTGCCTTCGGGATGGCGGCGCTCATCACCGGCAACCTCGATGACGCCTGGCTGCAGTCGGTGCGCAAGTGGATGCTGATCTGCTGGTACTTCCTGTCGCAGGGCCTCATCCTCGGCTCGCTGTGGGCCTACCACGTGCTGGGCTGGGGCGGCTACTGGGGCTGGGATCCCGTCGAGAACGCTGGCTTTCTGCCGTGGTTTACGGCCACCGCCTTCCTGCACTCGCTGATGATTCAAGAGCGCCGCGGGATGATGAAGATCTGGAACGTGGTCCTGGTGATCCTGACCTTCCTGCTAACGATGATCGGGACGTTCATGACCCGGTCCGGCATCGTTCAGTCGGTGCATGCGTTTGGCAACGATCCCGAGCTAGCGGCGCGCTTCCTCGCCTTCATCGGCTTCGCCTCGGTGTTCAGCTTCGGCTACGTCATCTATCGCCTGCCGCTGCTGCGTTCGCGCGGGGCGCTGGACTCGTGGGTCTCGCGCGAGTTCGCCTTCTTGGTAAACAACTGGATCCTCCTCGCGTCCGCCTTCTTCATCCTGGTGGCGACGCTGTTCCCGACGCTGTCCGAGGCGATTACCAAGAACCGCGTCACCGTCGGCCCGCCGTTCTTCAACAAGTGGATGGGACCGATTGGGTTGGTGCTGCTGGTCTTGACCGGCGTTGGTCCGCTCATCGCGTGGCGGCGAGCCTCGCTCGACATGCTGTGGAAGCAGTTCCGCTTCCCGATCGCCTCGGCGCTGCTGGTGCTGGGGGCGGTAGCCTTCATCTGGCCCGAATCACGAGCGGTGAGCGCCTTCCTGCATGAGCGCATTCAGCTGCCGGCCTCGCTGATCTGCTTTGCGCTCTGCGGCTTTGTCTTTGCCACCATCGCGCAGGAATTTGTTGTTGGTACGCGGGCCCGGCAGCAGAGCACGCGGCAGGATTTTCTGACGTCGCTCGTCGGCCTGGTGGCGCGCAACAAGCGACGCTACGGCGGCTATCTGGTGCACATCGGCATCGCCTTTATGTTCATCGGCTTTGCCGGCCAGACGTATCAGAAGGAAACCGACGTCACCCTCGATCGCGGAGCGCAGACCAAGCTCGCTCGTTTCACCGTCAAGTACGAGAGCAGTCGCAGCTACAGCGACCCGCAGAAAGAGGTCACCGAGGTCTATCTATCGGTCACCGAAGAGGGCGGCAGCAGCTTCAACCTGCGACCTGCGAAGTGGGCCTATCGCGGCCACGAAGAAGAGCCGCCGCGCACCATCGTCACCATCAAAGAGAGCGTGCGCGACGACCTATACGTGATCCTCAACGGCATCGACGGTGAGTCCGGCCTGGCGAGCATCAAGATCATCCTCAATCCGCTCGTCAACTGGGTGTGGTTCGGCTTTGCCCTGCTGATCCTCGGAACGGTCATCGCCTTCCTGCCCGAACGCGCCTACGCCCTCGCGGATAAAGCCGAAGGGGCCAGCCGTGGTGGCTCGACGGCGCAGGGCGCAGTGACGGCCACCGTGGTTCTCCTTCTTCTGAGCTTGGCGGGGCCAGCGTCCGCTTTGACCTTGGCAAGTGGTGGCGACTCCGCCACCCATATGTCCTCGGCGGGCAGCGCGTTTCCCACGCCTCCCCGAAACGAGCTAGAGCGCGACCTGCGCAAGTCGCTGGTCTGCATGTGTGGCTGTGGACGCCAGACGCTGGCCGAGTGCACCTGTGGCTTCGCTGCCAAAGAGCGCGCGTTCATCGCCAACCTGATTGATCAGGGGCTGGCGCGGGCCGAGATCGTAAAGGCCTTCATCTCGCGCTATCCCGGCGAGTCGGCCCTCGTGGTGCCGGTCGACACCGGCTTCAATCGCCTGGCCTGGCTCATCCCGGTCCTCGCCATCGTCGGCGCGGCCGCCGGTCTATCGCTACTGGCCCGTCGTTGGAGCCAAAACCAGCGCGTGGCCGATGCGGCCGAGCGCAAAAAGCACGAACAGAGCCCGGCCAAGCCGGCTGACCCGAAGGCCGATCAGAAGTACATCGATCGCCTCGATGACGATCTCGATGACCTTGACTAGGCTGCCTTTTTATCCGGTTTATCTCGTCGGAATCCTCGGCTCGCTGGCGATCTTCAGCGCCGTAATCGGCGGCGGTCGCCTGACCGGGCCGGGCATTGCGCTGTCGCTGTCGGTCGGCGCCCTGCTGTGGGTAGGGCGTCTACTGTTCGAGTCTGCCCGAGCCCTGGTGTCGACCAGCAGCGCGGCCGAAAAGAGCGAGGCGGTGGCCGCTAGCGGTCGCCGTCGAAAAGAGCTGGAGCGCGAGTACTACATCCTCAAGCGCGCCATCAAAGAGCTCGAGCTCGATCACGCCATGGGCAAGGTCTCGGCCGAGGACTACGGCGAGATTCGCACCCGCTATCGCGAGCGCGCGGTGCGCGTCCTGCGACAGCTGGATCAAGGCGAGTCGTATCGTGCGCAGATCGAAGCGGATCTCGCGGCTCGACGCGTGGCACGGGGTCTGCCGAGCAAGCCGGCGAAAGCGCCAGCCCCGTCGGCCGACGCGACCCCAGCCAGCACGGAAGAGTCGCGCGAGCCGGAAGCCACCGCGGCTGCCGATGCCTCAGCGAAGGCGACTGAGCCCGATTCAAGCAGCGCGGCTGCGGGGGAAAAGGCCACCACGACCGCGGCTCCGGGCTGCAGCGCATGCGGCACTGCGAATGATGCCGATGCTCGCTTCTGCAAGGGCTGTGGCGCGAAGCTTTCGGCCGCATCGCCGTCGCCGCCCGTTGCCTAGCCTGGCGAGCCGGTCTTAGTCGGAGATCCGATTGGCCGTGGACAAGAGCTGCGCAAACGGGATCGCGCGCCAGCGCTTTCCGTCATAGGCTAGGGCGCGATCGAGCGGCAGCTGGGTGCCTTCGCTGCTATCGCGGCTGCGCTCGCCTGACAGGACGACGAGCTGAGCTTCTTGGCCGCCGCCTCCGTCTGAAGCCAGCCTGGTTCGCATCGCCTCGCTGAGTGCGGTCGCCGAGAGCAGCTCAGCCTCTGCCGTCGGGGCGAGCAGGCGGGCGGCAGCGTCTCCGCTGAGTCGTGTCGAGAGCTGACTGCGCGGCACGATGCAGAAGTAGCGCTGACTGCCGGTCTGCGGATCCTGCAGCACTTGCGCGTACCTGCGCACGAATGCGAACTGACGGTTGGTCTCGACGCAGTAGGGGCTGCGGGCTTGCCGGACAAGGGCAACGGCAGTGTCGGCGTCAAAGCCCTGATGCACGAGCAGGCATGCGGCGATCGTTCCCGAGCGACCCCAGCCGCCGATGCAGTGCAGGAGGATATTTTCGCCCTCGCCGAGCGAGCGCAGGAGCGAGCGGCAGAGCAGCAGCGTAGCGCGCAGATCCGTCGGGGGCTGCTTGTCTTCGATGGCGTACTGAACGCTCCGCAGACCGGCCATGCGCAGTGCCGAGCGCAGACCCAGGACGCCGTACATCGCCATCTCGGCGTCAGAGACCAGCGAGACGACAAGGCCGATTCCGACGGACTGAATCCACGCGATGTCTTCTTCGACGTCGCCGCTGACTTCCGTACGTCCCGGACAGGAAGACAGAGCGACCCGCCCGGGCGCTTCGATCAGTGGCTGCGCACCGAGGGATGCGTCGGCGAGTAGCCAGTCAATGCGCAGCGGCGAGTTCGACCTCACGCGGCCATTATCCATGCACTTCGCGCGACGTCGCAACTGCTGGCTCCTCGCTGCAGACGAGGACTGGTGATGACCATCGCCATCGGCGATGAAGCAGCTGTGGGGCGGCGGCTGCCCGACGCGGCGCGGTCACAGACGTGAATGGGGCGGCTCGCAACGATAGAGAAAGAGACAGGAAAGAGGATTGACACCGCGCCGCGA
>DAORCZ010000118.1:0-12979 GCA_035345735.1 Pseudomonadota bacterium
AGCCGAGGCCGTCTCGGCAGGGGCCCTGAGGTCACGAATTGAGGGGACGCTGACCGAGGCAGCCATGCGGCTGCGGTTCTGGCTTCTGCATGCCGATGTCGTGGTGGTGGATGGGTAGACCAGGTAGGAGCAAGGGGCCTGGTAGCCAATGCGGACCGTGCGGGCTTTGCATAGGCAGTGCAGAAGTTGCACTCCCCTAACGGGCAGCTTTGCCCGCGGGCAATCCGACGAGTTCCATGGCCCCCCCCGGTTTCTGGGCAGCGCAGCTTGGCGGCTGCGGTGCAGCTTCTGCTCTGCGCTCTGCTTGGGGGGAAAAGGGTGCAGGGACGATAGGCCGCCGCCGCGACCCGAACAGGGAAGTGATGCCTACAAAGGCGTGGATTTGGCCTGCAGCTTGCTTCGCCACAATGGCTGTGTTCCGCGGATTGCATTTCCTGAAGATGTGATGAGCCGCCACTCTGCACCACAAAGGAACGTTTCATGCCGCCCAGCCCCGGGGATTTTCGACCCGCAGCCACTGCCGCACTTGCACAATGGACCGCTGTCCAGCAGATCGACATCCGGTTGAAGCAGAACGAAGTCGATCTAATAGATGCCAGCCTGTCCGCTCTGGGAAGCGGGCCGAGAGTCGGTAGCGCCGTCGAGATCATCTGCGGGACGACGGGTACGCCGCTCTGGGTCTGCAGCGGATCTATATGCGGGATTAGCAACCGGGTCATGGCTTCGCCGCCTCCCCCGGGCGAGCGCTCGACGCGCTGGGTCTGCCTGCGGGATGGCGACGGCGGCGGTCTCAATTATCGCGACGCCGTCTACTTCTGGAACCCCGAAGCCAATGCCAGCATGGTCGGCCAGTGGTCCATTGAGAGCATCGAGGCCAAGCCGGAAACCCTGAGGACTGCAGGTGGTACCAACGACGGGCTGCGCTTTCGATTGGTCCATCCCTGGGAACGCAATCGGGTCGGCCCGATTGCAGATGGTGCGCCTGTGGCCCTCGAGAATATGAGGAGCCTCGCGGATCCGGTGTGCTTCCTGCGCCCCGTCATCCAAAACGGCTCTTGTTTCTTGGAGCGCAGGGTATGGGATCCCGACTACCCGGAACTGCATGTGTTCTATCTGCGTGTGGTGCCGGAGGTTCAAGGGGGATTCAATCAGCCTCGACCTCTGACGAGCAGCAGCACGATCCGATTGCAGGAACGGGACAGCGGGCAGGTCGTCTGGGTGAACCCGATAGACACGGATTGGTTCAAAAATCGTCTGATGGTCAATTCGACCAGCCAAGGCGGCGCTGCGGGAATGGAGAGCGTGGGCGGTGTGCCCACCCTCAATCCGGAGCTTGTCGATACCAGTCTCCCTGCTGACCTAATCGCACCTGGAGGCACCTTCAGCGATCGCTTCCGCATCATGAGTTCGGAGAGTCCGGATACACCTCTTGTTTATGGCGCGGTCGTGGGGCTGCATAGCCTGGAGCTTACGTCCTTCGGCAATGTCGAAACGCACAGCGGCACCACGGCAATCTATACGCAGCAGATCGGCGGGCCGTTCATCGAGTACGCCAAGATCCGCGCTTCCAACCTCGACAACAACCACTTATTCCGCCTCCGCCCGGCGTCGCCCAGCGATGACCGGAATCCGATCTGGAACGGCAGTTACGTCATGCTGGAGTCACTGGCCGACGGTATCGCGGATGGGAAGCGCTTCCTGAAGCTGTACACCCAGGGCGGCAAGTGCTGGCTCGAGCGGCAGCAGACCGGGAACCTGTTCATCATCGAGGTCACCGATGCGCCGCCACCTCAGCCGATGGAGCGCCTGACAACGGCCAGAGCCGAAGGCACATCCGTGCTCGCTACGCTCCGGAAGAAGCTGGCGACGAGCTCGGCAAGCGGACGCACGGAAGCCAGCATGCGCTTCGATGGCAATCGCCGTCTCGCGGTTCCGGGCTCCGCGGCACTGGCCCGCCTGACTCCGCCCTCGGTGCTGACCGTCGAGGTCCGCTTCTATCTGGACCAGGTCGTCGGCCCCTCGGCCTGTATCCTGAGCAAGGGACCGAGCAATGCGCGGGACTATCACATCTGGGTGACCCGAGACAACCGCGTCTCGTTCTCGGTGACGCTGCCGGGCGGTTCCACGATCGAACTGAAAACGCCGCCGGAGACCATCACGCGCCAGTGCTGGCAGCTCGTCTCCTGCGTGGTCGATGTCCCGCGAATGCAGGTGACCCTCTGCGTCGACGGACAGGTGCGGGCCAGCCAGCAGCTGGCAATGCAGCGGACCATCGGCGGTCGCAGTGTAACCGTGCCCGTAGCGGGGCTGCGCAGTGGCACCGCCGCGCCCCTCCTGTTCGGGCGGGGGCCCGATCAGGAGGGAGCACAGCCCGGGCTATACGGATACCTGGACGAGGTGCGCGTCTTCAATGGGGCACGCAAGCCTGCAGAGATCCTTGAGCTGCTCTACTGCTACGCGCTCGGCAGAGAGCCTGGACTGGTTGGCTGCTGGCGCCTCGGCGAGCAGCGGCAAGACAAGGTTCCGGACATCACCTTCAACGAAAACGACGCCGTGATCGGCCAGTAAGTACGTGTCGACAGAAGATCACCAAAAAGAATTGGGAGTTTGATCATGGCGGCCCCCTTGACTGATGGGAATGTGCAGATGACGGATCCTTGCGCCTTGCAGCTTGGCGGCAGCTCTGCCCATGTGGTCTTCAATCGTCCTCTGGTTCCCAGCTCCGGCTCCTTCTCCATCGCCGTGACCTTTCTGGCCGGGGCCATCACGGGCTGGGCCGCAGAGCTTTTGTCCCAAGACGGCGAGGTTCCCTTGTATCTGGGGTACTGCGGCAATGGGCAGTACACGCGCGCTGGCGACGATTGGGAGAACACCGGCGTCCCCTTTCCCCAAGACGGCCGCTGGCACACCTTGCTGCTCGTCAGCTCGCAGGAGCATGGCGAAGCCGTGCTTTACCTGGATGGGGTGCGCGCCACCAGTCGCAAGCGTGCGATCCGCAACCCCAGCGGCGCCGAGTTTCGCATCGGCCGCCAGTACGGGGCGCACGAAGAGTACTTCACCGGAAGGATCTTCGAGGTGGCGGTATATGAGCGCGCTCTGGAAGAAGCGGAGGCGAAGTCCTATGCGCCAGGGAACTTGGCGGGCCGCGAGCTGGGGCTGCACGCGCTGGTGCAGTTCGACAGCTCGGGCAAGGTCGCCGACCGCATCAGCGGGACCCTCGGGAACGCCATCAACTGCGGCGTTGCAGACGGGCCCACGATTTCGCCGCCGGTCCCAACGACCCCGCGCGCCTTGCAGCTTGGCGGCAGCTCTGCCCATGTGGTCTTCAATCGTCCTCTGGTTCCCAGCTCCGGCTCCTTCTCCATCGCCGTGACCTTTCTGGCCGGGGCCATCACGGGCTGGGCCGCAGAGCTTTTGTCCCAAGACGGCGAGGTTCCCTTGTATCTGGGGTACTGCGGCAATGGGCAGTACACGCGCGCTGGCGACGATTGGGAGAACACCGGCGTCCCCTTTCCCCAAGACGGCCGCTGGCACACCTTGCTGCTCGTCAGCTCGCAGGAGCATGGCGAAGCCGTGCTTTACCTGGATGGGGTGCGCGCCACCAGTCGCAAGCGTGCGATCCGCAACCCCAGCGGCGCCGAGTTTCGCATCGGCCGCCAGTACGGGGCGCACGAAGAGTACTTCACCGGAAGGATCTTCGAGGTGGCGGTATATGAGCGCGCTCTGGAAGAAGCGGAGGCGAAGTCCTATGCGCCAGGGAACTTGGCGGGCCGCGAGCTGGGGCTGCACGCGCTGGTGCAGTTCGACAGCTCGGGCAAGGTCGCCGACCGCATCAGCGGGACCCTCGGGAACGCCATCAACTGCGGCGTTGCAGACGGGCCCACGATTCCATCCATCCAGCCCGCCGGTCCGCAGCCGAACGTTGCCAGTCCTTCTGCGGCTCCGAATCCCCCCGCTCCCAGCAAGCCGGTCCTGCCGGCTCCCCCCGCGGACGGTCGTCCGGTCAGTCGGCGCGCCCTGCAGCTCAACGGCACCAGCGATCATGTGATCTTCGATCGACCGCTCATCCCCAACGCCGGCTCCTTCTCGATCGCCGTGAGCTTCTTGGCTGCCGCCACCAGCGCTGGCAGCAGCACGCTCGTCTCACAGCCCGGTGTCGTTCCCTTCTATATCGGCCGCGACGGCACGAACGGGCACGTTCGCGCTGGTGGCGACTGGGATGACACCAACGCTATCTTCCCCGTGGACGGCAAGTGGCATACGCTGCTCCTGGTCTGTTCCCACGAGCTCGGCCAGGCACTGCTTTATTTGGATGGCAACCTGCTCGCCAGCCGCAAGGGGGCGATCCGCAACCCTAGCGGCGCCGAGTTCCGCATTGGCCGCCAGCCTGGGATCCCAGGCGAGGCCTTCGATGGCCGCCTCTTCGAGGTCGCGATTTTTAGCCAGGCGCTCGATGAAAGGCAGGTCAAAGCCCATCTCCCCGGCATATTAGACGGCAGTGAGGTCGCGGTCTCTGCGCTGGTGCAGTTCGACGACTCGGGGTGGATCCTCGATCGGGTCAGCCTGACTGCCGGTCACGTCATCGGATGCACCTTCGTCAACGCGCCAAATAGCAGCGCGAACGCGCCGACCGCCCCGGCCGTGCCTACCCTCAACGTTCCCGCCGTGCAGGTTCCGCCTGTGCTGATCCAGCCGCCGACCCGCCGCTGCCTGGAGCTCAGCGGCGCTGGCGACTATGTTGTATTCGACCGGCCGCTCATTCCCACCACGGGGCCGTTCTCCGTCGCGGTGACGTTCCAGTGCGCCGCCCCCCCAATGGCACGCAGCATCCTGCTGTCGCAAGAGGGGGTGGTTCCATTCGAGATCGGTTGTGGAGACGATCAGGAAATCTATGCCGGCGTGGGCCTGGACACAGGCGGTCTGGCCTTCCCGAAGGACAGGGGCTGGCATACCCTGCTACTGGTGCATCTCGGCGAGCCGGGTGAGACTCACCTGTACCTCGACGGAGCGCTGGTCGCGCAGCGGCATGGGTCGCTGCGCAACCCCGGCGGATCCGAGTTCCGCATCGGCCGCGCCGCCAGCGGCGACGGTGCATTCTTCTGCGGACGCATTTTCGAGGTCGCGGCCTTCTCGCAAGCGCTGCGTGAAGAGGAGGCCCGGGCCTACCAGCCAGGCACGGCCGACCTGCGCGAGGTCGAGCTGTACGCGCTGGTCCAATTCGACGAGCAGCGAGCGGCCCGGGACCTGGTCAGCGGCAGCGTCGGTCAGGTCATCGGCGGCAAGACGGCCCCGGCTCCCCCAGCGAACCAGACGCCGCCCCAGGTCTTCAAACGCGCCGTCTACCTCAACGGCAAAAGCAGCCATCTAGCCTTTGAGCAGCCGCTGATCCCCACCATCGGCTCCTTCTCGGTCGCCGTGACCTTCCAGGCTGCCGCCGATAGCACTGGGGCCGCCGAGCTCATCTCCCAGCCCGGCGAGACACCCTTCTGCCTTGGCCGCAGCGAAGACGGAGGCCACATCCACGTTGGCGCCGCCTGGGCGGACACTGGTGTAGCATTCCCGACGGATGGCGCATGGCACACCCTGGTGCTCGTCGCTTCGATGGAGAAGGGACGAACTCTTCTCTACCTGGACGGCAAGCCGGTCGCCAGGCGCGACGGCGCGATCGGTAATCCCAGCGGCACCGCTTCCACCATCGGCTGCCAGCATGGGGGCGCCGCCGCTTTCTTCGGCGGCCGCATCTTCGAGGTGGCGGTCTTCTCGCGGGCGCTCCGTTACAGCGAGGTCCAGACCTACGCCCCCGGCCTACTCAAAGGAAGCGAGGCGGATCTTCATGCCCTGGTGCAGTGCGACAGCACCTGTTCGATTCGGGAGCAGGTCAGAAAGACCGTGCTCCAATCGACGGGCCACCGCTTCGCCATCGGCCCAGCGCTTCACCGGCCGGCGCCGGTAGCGCGCCGCTCGCTGCGCCTAAACGGCACCAGCGACCATGCCGCATTCGACCGCCGGCTCATCCCCGCGCGGGGGCCTTTCACGATCGCGGTGACGTTCCAGCGGACAGCGGGTGGCAAAAAGGGGGGCGCGCTCCTCTGTCAACCTGGCCTCTGGGAGCTCCATCGTGCTGAGCCACAAATCCTGCTCGACGCTGATCTCCAGTTCGCCACTTCGTTCGGCTCCGAATTTGACGTCAGCCCGGCCCCGGCGGATGGAAAGTGGCACACGCTGATCTACGTCTGCACGGACCGACCCGAGACCGCGCAGATGTACCTCGACGGAGTCAAACTCTTCATCCCCCGGGAGAGTTTGATTCCCATGTCCTCCCTGACCGGCACCATTCCGGATGGAGACCTGGTCATTGGTCCTTCCTTCTGCGGCCACATCTTCGAGGTGGCGATCTTTTCGCGGGCGCTTCGTATCGCCGAGGCCGAGTCCTATTTGCCCGGCCGACTCGACGGCAGCGAGACCGATCTCGACGCGCTGGTGCAGTTCGATGAAGTCTGCCCGGTGGTCGATCGGGTGGGCGAGCTCACGGGCCGCCTCGTCGGCTGCGACCTGGTCGCGCCGCCCGCGCTCCAGCCAATCGCTCCGCCTGCCCCGAGGGTCATGGCTTTCTTGTGGAACGACCCCCAGTATTATCTGCGGCTCTTGGGGCCGCTCATTCCGCACGAGGGCAGCTTCTCGATCGCCGTAACTTTCAAGGGCCTCTCCAATTCGATGGGCTACGCGCCGCCCGCGCCCGGCGTTCTGCTCGCGCAGGAGGGTCCCAATCCCTTCAGCCTGGGCTACGACGAATCCTTCTCCCTCTGCGTAAACAGGTTTGCTCTGGGCCGCCTTCCCACCGATGGAGAGTGGCATACGGTGGTCCTGGTGATTGATTCGACGGCCTGGCTGCGACGGCTGTACCTGGACGGCAGCGCGATGCCCATACCGATGCCGGTTGCTGTCGCCAATCCCGGCGGAAGCGTGTCCTACCTTGGCAGCGGCACGGACCGGGCGGACCGCTTCCAGGGCTATCTCTTCGAGGTCGCGGTCTTCGCGCAAACCCTCGACGAGGCGCAGGCCAAGGCCTATGCCCCCGGCAAGCTTCAAGGGACCGAGCCCGAGCTCTTCTCGCTGGTGCGGGCAGACAGCGCTCCGACCTCGCTCGAACGTGTTCGCAATCTTGCATGCCAGGTATGTGGTGGCGTCGCCTTCCTGCCCGAACCGCTGCCTGGATCGATAGCGGTCCCTGCGGCCCCAGGCCCGGTCGTCGATGCCAACGCGAGCAGCCCGGCTTCGCAGCCCACCCCGTCGACGGTGGACCAAGAGGCAGAGCTGCCGCACCTGCTGTACCCGCTTCGTGCCGCGGACCTTGGGCCCTCTCGCCCCGCGATCGTGTTCGATACACCGCTGCTGCCCCAGGATGGGACGTTCTCCATCGCTGTAACGTTCCGCGCAAGATCTACGATGGGGCACGCCTGTCTCGTCTCACAGTTTGGCTCGAACGTGATGGCCATGCGCTACGTCACGCCGGGCGGGTTCTATGTGGGCCACTCCAGCTCGGGTTTCGAATCGTCATTCCCAACGGACGGTAAGTGGCACACCGTGGTGCTGGTTTTTTCCAGAACCACGGGGCAGAAGACCGTCTACCTGGACGGCAACTTGTTCAGCGCAGCACACGAGGAAGGCGGGTCGTATTTCGGAGCCTTCCTCATCGGCCGCAGCCCTGAAGGGCAGTCTTGGTCTGTCCATCCGGGCGACTTCGACGGTTGGATCTTCGAAATCGCCGTCTTTGCACGCGCCCTCTCGGGAGACGAGGTCCGTACCTACCGTCCCGGGATGCTCATCGACGGCGAGGGGCTCTACGCGCTCGTGCAGTTCGATGATTCGCAGCAAATCCTCGATGTGGTCGGACGCCGGCTCGGTCGTCTGGAAGGGCCGGGCGAGCTGAGCCTGGGCGCACCTCCACCGCCGCCCGAACCGGCGTGGCGTCCCGCCCTCCGGACCGACGCATCTCCGCTCCCCGGGCAGCCACCGCCGAAGCTCCAGGCCCTGCGCACCGCGCCCGAACGCGGCCAGGTGCGATTCAGCCATCCGCTCCTGCCCATATCCGGTTCCTCTACAATCGCGGTGACCTTCGCACTCGGAGCGACGACCGCCGCGCTGCATGTCCTCCAGAGCATGGGGGGCCTGTCCCTGATATGCGATAGTCAGTCGATCTCCGTCTGCGGAGCTTGGTCGCTGCGTTCCGATCTGGTTGCCCGCGATGAGCGCTGGCACACCCTGGTGCTGGTGCACCAGCACGATCGGGCCGAGCGTCTGCTGTACCTGGACGGCCTCCTCCTTTCGCGGATGCGCGGGGGGGAGCAGTTTTGGGACACCCTGGACCCGAGCTTCATCATCGAGGGCTGCGTCTTCGAGGTCGCAACCTTCGGCCGAGCGCTGAGCAATAACGAAGCGCAGGCCTATCTGCCGGGAACGCTCACGGGCAGTGAGCCTGACTTGGCAGCACTCGTCCGCTTCGATGCCGATCTGCCTGTCTTTGACCGCGTCACCAAGCGGCTCGCCCGGCTGGTCGCCTGCTCCTTTGTCGAGGGACCAACGCCCGCGAACACCTGCTTCGGCCAGCCGGCTTCCGGCTTGCCGTTCAACGGCCGCAACGACGTGCTGGAATTCGACGTTCCGGTCGTGCCTGCCTGGGGAGACTTCTCGATCGCTGCCACGTACCAGACGACGGCGGATGAATGGGACGGCCTCCCGCTCTGCTCTCAGGACGGTGCGACACCTTTGTCGTTCGAGGCGCCCCGAGGAGACTTCTGGTTCTACGGGAATGACTGCGGCAAGGTCGCTCCCGGCCGCTGGCACCGGGTACTGCTCATCGTCTCGGCGGGACGCGGTCGCACCTGGCTGTATATAGATGGCAAGCTTCGCTGCGAGTCCCAAGCGCCGCTCGTCAACCCCAGCGGTCAGCGCTTCCGTGTGGGCCGCTCGGTCGACCCGACCCGTTTCTTCATCGGGAGCATCGAAGAGCTCGCTGTCTTTGCCCGGGCGCTCAGCGATGCCGAGGCCCGCGCCTATGCGCCCGGGAAGCTCACAGGCAGCGACCCTGGGCTCTGCACCCTCATCAAGTTCGGCGGAGCGGAGAAACGGATCGTCGTGCAGGGGCCGATAAAGCCGGCCCGGGCGCTCGGCGACGGTTTGAGCCAGGTGAAGCTCGTGAACCCGGCGACCGTTCCGTTGCGCTGGCGCGCCGATGCCGGCCTGCTGTTTGCGGGCCAAGGCGATCACCTAGTGTTCGCCCGGCCGTTCATTCCGGCCTCCGGAGCTTTCTCGATCTCGGTGACCTTCCGTGCGCATCCAGGCAGCGAGGGGCCCCTCTGCCTCGTCAGCCAGGACGGCACGCTCCCGTTCTCCATCGGACGCGGAAGCCAGGGCCAGATCCGCGCCGTCGACTGGGAAGAGACCGGCGTTCCATTCCCGGACGATGGCCGCTGGCACACCGTGCAGCTCGTCTGCTCGGCGGCAAGCAACGCGACCTACCTCTACCTGGACGGCTACCGAGCAGCCTGGAGGCGCGGGACCCTCAGGAGCCCAGATGGAGCCGAGCTGCGTATTGGCAGACAGGCCGGTGACCTCCAAGAGTTCTTCACGGGTCAGATTTTGGAGATCGCAATCTTCGCGCGCGAGCTCGGCGAGGCCGAAGCTGAGGCCTACCAGCCCCTCTCGCTGGACAGCAGCGCCCACGGGCTGGCTGCGCTATTTCAACTCAACGCGCGGTGGCGTCCCCTGGAGGCCGTCAGCCGAGCAGCCGGCCGTGCGTTCGGCCCCGGGCTGCGGTCGCGTTGGGGCGCCGCCGAAGCACCCGGGTCTACCAGCCTTGCGAGCCTCGCGTTCAACGGTATCGACGAGTGGGCGTTCCTCGACCTGCCAGTTGTGCCGGATAGCGGCGTGTTTACCATCGCCGTGACCTTCTCAGCGAAGCGCGTAGCGGCGGAGGTCCAGGCCTGCGTGCTAATCGCCCAGGCCGGCGAGGTTCCGTTTTCCATCGGCTGTTCCGCCTCCGGGGCCGTCCAGGTCAGTGAACTCGTAGCCGACGAACTTCCCTTCCCAGATGACGGGCGCAGGCACACGCTGGCGGTGGTGCGGCAAGAGCACGCGCTTGCGATCTTCCTCGATGGCGAGCTGCGGCTCGTGCGGCCGGGAAGATGGGCGTGCCCGGACGGCTCGGAGTGCGTCCTCGGGCGCGAGCTGGCATCGCTCTCGCACATGTTTGCCGGCTGGATCTACGAGATCGCCGCTTTTGCGACTGAGCTCAGCGACGCACAAATTCAGGCCTACCAGCCGGGAACGCTTACCGGCAGCGAGCCAGGGCTCTTTGCACTCGTGCGTCCCACCGACCCGCCGACGCTCGTCGACCTGGTGACCGGCAGAAAGGGCCGGGCGGTGGGCCGCAGCTACCCGATGGAGTGGCCGCTGCCAGCGCTCACTGAGGTATTGCAGTTCGCCGGCAGCGGTGACTGCGCGATCTTGGACGCACCGCTGATTCCGACGGCGGGGCCGTTCACGCTGGCGGTGACCTTCTCGGCCGACAGGCTCTTGCCAGCGGGTGCCGATCTCCTCTCGCAGGATGGCGACACCCCGTTCTATTTTGGCTATAACCCGAACCAGAGCGTGCGGGTCGGCTACGACTGGCCGGAGGTGCCCGTCCAGTTCCCTGCCGACGGCGGCTGGCACACCCTGATGCTGGTGTGCGGTAGCGGCAGCACGAAGCTGTACCTGGACGGCGTCGATGTGGCGCAGATGCCGCGGGAGCTGCGCCACCCGGACTTCTGCCCGCTGCGGATTGGCCGCCGGGCCGATACCATCAGCAGCTCGTTCGCCGGCCGCGTATTCGAAGTCGCAGTGTTCACCAAGGCCCTCTCCTTCACGCAGGCGGTGCGGTATCAGCCGGGAAGCCTGCACGGCGCCGAGCCCGGGCTGCATGCGCTGGTGCGGATGCGGACCGCGCAGCCGCCGCGCGAGCTGGTGAGCAGCACCTGGGGCCGCCTTGCCTCGCCGCCGGTCCCCAGCCTCCAGAGCCCAACGGACGCCGTGCTGGCGATGCCGGCCGCCGCGCGGGCGCTGCAGTTCCTCGGAGTGGGTGATCATGTGACGTTTGCTCGCCCGCTGGTTCCGCAGGAGGGGCCCTTCTCGGCAGCCGTGACTTTTCTCGTCGCTCCGTCGGCCTCCGCCACGGTCGAGCTCCTGTCGCAGGGCGGCAGCGTTCCGTTCTTCATCGGCCGCGAATCGCAGGGACACGTCCGTGCTGGCAACGACTGGCCCGGCACCGGCGTTTCGTTCCCGGGGTGTGACGGTGCTTGGCACACTCTCTTGGTTGTATGCGGGCAGGGCCAGACCAGCATCTACCTCGACGGCAGGCTGCAGGACCGCATCCCGCAGGCGATCCGCAATCCGACCGGCAGCGAGCTTCGCCTCGGCCGCCAGTTTGGCGACCACGAAGAGTGGTTTGCCGGACTCATCGCCGAGGTGGCAATCTTCTCGCGGGCGCTCCCGATGGGAGAGGCCGAGCGCTATCGTCCGGGCCATCTGACGGGTAGCGAGCCGGGCCTGTGCGCACTCATCCGAGCCGCCGATCCGCCAACGGTCGTCGAACAGGTTACTCAGACACCGGGCAACCTCACCCTGGGCACCTTCTACGATCTGCACCAGCGCGTGCCGCTGCTGCCGACGCCGTGGCTCGACGAGGGCATGCAGCTCAACGGCGCGGACGACTACGTCGAGTTTGGCCGGGCAGTCCTGCCAACGACGGGATCATTCTCGTTGGCCGTCACGTTCCTTACGATCTCGGAGTATCTGCAGGAGTGGGCCGAGCTCGTTTCGCAGAGCGGCACGGTCCCGTTTTTCCTCGGAGTCAACAAGAGCGGCCACGTCCGCGCTGGCGCCAGCTGGGAGGATACTGGGGTGGCGTTCCCCAAGGATGGCCTCTGGCACACCCTGCTCCTGGTCCGCAGCGATCGCGAGACCCTGCTCTACTTGGACCGTGCCCTCGTCGCCCGCGGTCCGGGCGCGATCGTCCCGCCCAGTGGGGCGGTGTTCCGCATCGGTCGGCAGCATGGGAATTTCGAGGAGTACTTCTCCGGGCGGATCTTCGAGGTCGCGGTCTGGAATCATGCGCTAAGCCCTCAGCAGGCGTGGACGTACGCCGCCGGACGGCTCGACGGGAACGAGCCAGGGCTGTGCGCGCTCATCCGCTGCGACGCCAAAGAGGCACGCGATCGGGTAAGCGGCGCGGTCGGTGCGCTCTTCGGCGATTCGCTGGTGCCGCCGAAGCCGGTTCCGATTCCAACGCCGGTGCAGGCCCTCGATCTCGCCGGCTCGGGCGACTTCGTCGAGTTTGAAGGCCCGCTCGTGCCAACCTCGGGGTCGTTCACGCTGACGGTGATCTACGCGGCGACGCCGATGATGGGGGCTGCGACACTCTTCTCGCAGGGTGGAGATGTGTCGCTATCCCTCGGCCGCAGCAGCACCCGCTCGCCAAGAATCACCGCCGGCCCCGACTTCCCGGACACCGGCGTGTCGTTCCCCACGGATGAAGGCTGGCACGCGATCACCCTCGTGAGCGACGTCACAGTATCGTATGTCTACCGCGACGGTTGTCGGCTCCGGCGCCGTCGCGGGGCGATCCGCAACCCCAGCGCCGCGAACGCGCGTATCGGCCGCAGCTACGGACGCAACAGGGACTATTTCGTTGGGCAGATCGCCGAGGTCGCGATCTTCAACCGGGCATTAGCCACGGAGGAGCTCCGCACTACTATCGAGAGGCGATTGACGGGCACTGAGCAAGGCCTCATCTCGCTCGTTCGCTTCGAAAACGGAACCGCGAAGGAGCTGATCCGGCAAAAGGCGGGGACCCTATTCGGCTGCAGTGCATGGCCGGAGCCGCCAAGCGCAGCGACTGACGTTCCCCAGCCGCCGCCCGAAACGACTGCGCCGCTGCCCG
>DAORCZ010000119.1:0-9702 GCA_035345735.1 Pseudomonadota bacterium
GACGACAGCCGCTTGAGCGCGACCAGGCCGCCGCGCAGCATGTCGTGGGCGCGATAGACGTCACCCATGCCGCCTTGGGCCGCCAAACTGACGATGACGAAACGCTGCGCGAACACGGTTCCGGCCGGCAGGATGCTCATCCGTCGATAGGTTTCCTCCGCGCGACAAACATTACGGATCGGGCCAGCGCGCTTCAGCCAGCGATCGGGTTTCCACTCGTTGCGGCAGCGGCGGCCTCCGCTTCTTCCGCGGGCGGAAAGCAGAACTGCGCGAAACTGGCGACGATCGGCGCCGCGTCGTGACAAGCTGCTTGCAGGATCGCGCGACGGGCCGGTGTGTAGCCCTGGCCATGCTCGGGTGCAGCCAGCGTCGTCAGCAGGACGAGGCCAAGGTAGCGCAGCGCCGGCTCGCTCGATTCGCCAAGCTGCGCCACCAGCGAATCGAGCGCGGCGATGGGCAGGCGCGTGATCGGCAGCGCACGCAGCGCCTGGCCCGCCGCATCCAAGGTCACGCTGTGCAGAAGCCCACGCCCCGAGACCGACTGCAAGAGAGCCAGCCAGCGCTCCGCCGAGCCCGGCAGGCTGTAGTGGACGAGGCCCAGCCGCACGAACATCGGCGCGGCCAGATCGTCCGTCGCCAGCGCGGCCAGCAGGGCCTCGGCCAGCTCGGCCACAACGGGCTGCTGCGTCGGTAGCTGCGGCAAGAGCTGGCTGATCATCAGCGACAGCGCGCGACGATTGCGGCGCAGCGCAACGAAGGCTGGACGCAGCGTGGCGGCATCGCTCTCGGCAGCTCGGGCCACGCAGGCCTGCCAGGCAGCCAGCGTCTCGTCGGCAAAGCGCGAGTCCAAGCGAGCCAGGCAGGCGCTCAGGAAGACGCGCTCGGCATCTTTGATCGGCAGCCCGGGCGCCCGCCGCAGCAGATCCAAGCGGGCCTCGGGCTCGGGACGCCCCAGGACCAGGGCCAGCACCTGCGACAGCTGCCTGTCGACCTCCACGCTTAGACGATCCGCTGGGATGTCACCGACGCGGCTGGCCAGGACCCAGTCGGGTCCGGTGGCGGCGGTGCGATAGCGCTGCCAGGTTTCCTCGCGCTCCAAGTGATCCCACAGCGCACGCAGCAGTGCGATGCGGATATCGCGATGCAGCGTCGGCGCATCCATGGCCAAGAGCGCCGCATAGGCGGCATCGGAGCGCAGCTCGCCGAGCAAACGCACGACTTCCTTGGCCACCGTCACCTTGGTGAGCGGCACCTTGCGCAAAAGCGGCAGCGCGGCGTCGGGTGGCATCTCAAGCACGGCGCGCCGCAGGCCATAGATGGCGTAGCGAGCCCGGGCATCGTCGAGACAGGACAGCAGCTTGGGCACCCCCTGCCCGGCATCGCAGCGACCGAGCACACGCACCGCTTTTTCCATCACCGCCGGCCGCCGATCATCGGCGAGCTGCGACAGCGTCGTCGTCGGCACATAGCCCAGGTTTGGCAACCGGCATAGCGCCCAGAAGATCGACGGCGTATCGCGATCCTGATCGCCACAGACCGATCCGATCTGCGTGCTGAACAGTTCCTGCTGCTGCGGCGTCCAGCGGAAGAAACCCGCCTCAAAAGGCAGCAGCCAGCGGGTTTTCCCCGTCGCAAAACGGCCGGTGATGACCTGTCCAGAAAGATAGGGGGTCAGCAGATCGGTGCGGCGTACGTGCAGGTAGTCGTAGACCGCGGGCACGCAGACAAAGCTGCCATCGCGCGCCAAACAAGCCGGCACGATGCGAGCGAAGTCGGAAGGTGCACGCAGCGCCAGCGCCGACAGCAGGGTCGATGCCTGGTGAGTGTGGACGCAGCGCTCTAGCGCCAGCTCCAGCGCGCTGACCAGGCTGGCGGGAACCTCGCCGCGCTTGAGAGACTGCGTCAGGGAAGCCAGCGCCGAGTCCCACTTCTGGCTCAGCCAGCGCGTCGCCAGATCGTCGACGATGGCCAGGAAGTGCGGCCGCTGGTGCTTGGCCAAAAGGGTCGCCAGCGCCAGTGCATGACCAGCGCTTGTCGTGCTGCGCAGCACGCGTTCAAGGACACCGACCAGGCCCGGCACCAGATCCAAGCGCTCGGCCAGGCTCGCGGCCAAGTTGACCAAGTGCCCTTCGCGCTCACGCAGCGCCCAGGCCTTGGCGACCTCTAGAAGATGCGGTGCCACCGCCCGCACATCGTCGGCGGTCAGCTGATCGCCCAGGCGCGGAGCGTAGATCGTACCGCGCTCTTTGATCAGCGTGGCCAGCCACTTGCCACCCCATTGCCCGTCGAGCCGGAACAGTCGCACCACCAGCTGCTCGGCCATCTGCGCTGTGGCGTGCGACAGATCGGCGGCATCTAGCGCGTCGCGAAGGATCTGGCCGACATCGCCGAGGTTACTGGCCAACCAAGCCCAGCGCGGCCAGGCGACCAGGGCCTGCAGCAGCGCCAGCCGCACCGGATCCTGTTCGTTCTTCCGCGCCTTGACGAGGCGCAGTGCCTCGACGACCAGCCCGGCTCGGCGCTCGGCATCGGGGGTGTTGCCGGCCAGCGAAATCAGCACCGCCACCGCCCGGCCGCGCACATCGCCCTCAGGATGACCGATGTAGGACTTCAGGCTAGCCAGCGCTTCGTCCCAGGGCAGAAAGCGCGCATACGGCAGGCGCTGCTGCGGCCGCGTCTGCAGCGCGGTCACTTGGTTTAGGTGGCGGCGCCCCTCGCGCTCGGCCAGGCTCGCCGGGAGCTGCGCGACGGTGCTGATCGCGATCGCGCCGTCTGCATCCTGCGCCGCTGGCGACCAGCGAGCGTAAGCGTCTTCGATCACCGCGGGTGTGCCGAGCGCAGGATCGAGCGCGAGCTGACGCAGGATCGCAGCGCCCCAGCTTGGTTGCTGCTTCACGTTTTCGCGCCAGGCCAAGAGCACCGCCTGCTTGCTCTCAGAAGACAAGAAGCGGAACCAGGTCTGCGGCTCGCCGAGGGCAAAGCAGTCGTGGCGCAGCAAGGCGGCGATGGATTCGCCGGTGAGCTTGCGGGCCGCCCGCTCGAACAGGCCTCGCGGCAGGGGCACGCGATGTCGCACCGCGACCGCAATCGCCTGCGCCGGTTGCCGTCGAGACAGCGGCCCCCAGACGCCCCACGGAACCGCCTGGCCGCGCGAAAGGTAGGCATCGATAAGCGACAGCGCAGCCAGCGGCTCGCGCACGCACAGACGCGGCAGCGAGCGCTCGACGACCCAGCACAGCGAGGAATCTGGCTTGCCCTGCCCCGTTGAGAGCGCAGTCAGCAGGTGCTGCACCAGGATCTGCGGCGCGCGGCAGAGCAGCCCCTCCCAAAAGACGACGCTGGGGCGACGCAGCGCGGCGGCGAGGTGGCGCTCGATCGTGGCCGGCGACCCGTACGGAACGCAGTCGGCAAGCCGAGTATCCCCCGGCTGCCGCACCAGCCAGTCCAGGAAGGCATCGATCGGCGCCAAGCGACCCGCCGCCCACAGCCGGGTGAGCAGCGGCAGGTGCTGTCGTACGTACCAGGTGGTCTGCAGCGCTTGGGTCACTTGCGCATCGTCGCAGCACAGCGCCACCAGCTTGCGCGCCCCCGCCCGCAACAGACGCGAGGGATCAGACAGCGCCTGCAGCACGCGCGCGCCATCGCGGCTGCCATAGCAGCTCTTGAGTACCAGGCGGCGAGCGTAGGGCCCCGCGTCTCCCTCGGTGCACCACAGCTCACTGAGCAACTCGCGAGCTCCGCCATCACCGCGCGCGGCCTGGCCCAGCGCCACCATGCGCTGCGTCCGCTCGACATGTGAAAGCGCGCCTAGCTCGGGCAGCAGTCCGGCCACCGCTTTGCGGCGCGATGTCCCCCGCAGGGAATCGAGAAGCCCATCAAAGATAGACATGGTCTTGGCATCGTATCATTCGCCGGTCGATCCCCGACCAGCGGTCGCTTGCCGTCGGCAACACCGTATACAATCGACCCCGTCATGCCGATTGTGGCCCGCTACTCTGCCCTACGACGCACGGTGCGCGCGCTCGCCGTGGGGCTCGTCCTTTTCACGGTCCTCCTTGGGGGTCTTGTCATGCTGGGGCTAGAGCGACACCTGATCTACTTCCCATCGCGGGCGCCGGGCCCAAGTCCGGCAGAGCTCGGCCTCGCGGCAGAAGAGCTGCACATCGCCACCCCCGATGGCCAGAGCCTGCACGGCTACTACCTCCACAGCACTGCCGCTCATCCCGATGAGCGGCTGACGTTGATCATCTCGCATGGCAACGCCGGGACGGTGGCGGGTCGCCTTCCGCGAGCTGCGCTGTTCCATCGTGCGCTGGCGGTCGATGTGCTGCTTTATGACTATCGTGGCTACGGTCAAAGCAGCGGTTCTCCGACGGAAGAAGGAACCTACATCGATGCTCGCGCGGCATATGACTGGCTGGTCACACGTGGCGTGGCGCCGGCCCGCATCGTGCTGTTTGGCGAATCGTTAGGCTGTGCTGTGTCGATACAGCTCGCCCTTGATCGGCGGGTCGGCGGCGTCGTGCTAGAGGCCCCGTTTCTCTCGGTACGAGCGATGGCCAAGCAGCTCTTCCCCTGGCTGCCCGTCGGCCCACTTTTGCGCACGCGCTACGACAATCACGCCAAGATCGCCCGGCTTGCGGCGCCGCTCTTCATCCTGCACGGAACCGGAGACGAGCTGATCCCCATCGCACAGGGCGAGGCGCTGTTCGCCGCCGCGCGCGAGCCGAAGCGCTTTCTCGCCGTGCCGGGTGCCCATCACAACGACGTCTATCACGTCGGGGGAGCCGCCTATCTCGACGCTGTGCAGGACTTCTTGCGGGGCTGCATGACGACGCAGGGAGCGCCCACCGCACGCTAGTCGAAGAGTCGGAGCTGGCTTGGCGGGCCCAGCGGAAAGCCGGCGATGGGGGCGAGCGCCGCAGCTAGCTCTTCGCTGCAGCCGGCGGTCAGGAACACGCGACGGCAGCCGCTGTCGCGCACGTAGCGCAAAAGCCCCGGCCGATCGAGCGCGTCGGGAAACGGCACGGTGGTGTGCAAGTGCAGCGACTTTTCGGCGAGCCCCGCCGACAACCGGCCAGCAAAACCGGGCAGCAGCGCTGCTCCCGAGCACAAGATGACGCGGATCGGCGATGCCGCCGGCGCCGACTTGATCACGGAAGACAGCGTCCCCGCCCCAGCCGAGAGTGGCCAGAGCACGACGCCCCCCGCCGGCAACGGGCCGCCATAGCGACGCAGCGTCGGGGCATCCGCCGGCAAGTGATCGGGCAGGGCGCCAACGCGACGGTAGGCGGCACAGACGCGCAGGATCTGGGAGTGGGCAAAGAGCGGTGGACGCGGCGCGAGGGACGCAAACAGCGGCTCGGTGCGCAGCGCATGCACCAGCTCAGGCGCGGTCGACAGCGCTGAGCACAGAACAATGCAGATCGCGCGCTCGGCCGTCCCGGCGCTCAGCTCGGCAGCCAGCGCCCTCAGTGCCTCGTCTCGACTGGGCAGGGCGCGGTCCTGCAGGGCCAGCGGCGCGTGGACAATCAGGGTCTCGGCAGCGCGCACCTGCATCGCCTCGACGGTGGTCCGCGGCGTGGGATTCGGCGCTCCGGCGTAGACGATCTCGGTGCCGCGCGACGTCCGCAACCACAGACCGGCCGCACCGGGGAGCTGTCCCGACGGAAACAGCTCTAGCCGCGCCGCCCCTAGCTGAAACGGGCGACCGGGTGGCGAGAGCAGCAACGAGGGCGGCTTGCCAGCGACACGATCACTCGCCGCGAGAAGCTCGGCATACAGACGCCATGAACGCTCGCTGCACAGCAGGGCATCAGACAGGCGAAGCTGCGATAGACCGGCGGCGCTGGCGAAGAAGCACAGCTCGCGCTGCCGCTCGGCATCGCACCACAGCGACTGCCCTTCGGCAGATTCGATGTGTACGCCATCGCGATAGCTGACCGGCCCCCCGATCGGCGCTCCGCTCTTCGGCCCTATCGACTCAAACAGCACGTCGACTCGCGCAGGGAAAGGCGGCGGTTAAGCCGGCGTTCCCTCGCCCCCCGTCGGGGCCGGTGCGGGCTTCTTAGGCTTTTCGGGGGCTGGCTTGGCTGCCGCTGGCGGAGCCGCAGCCGGGGCAGGCGTCGCCGCCGCCGGGGCGGTCAGCAGCGCTTGTGCCGCCATGCGCAGACGTCGCCGCGTCAGATCTTTGCCCACCGCGGCCAGCGTATCGAACAGGCCCGGCGATGCGGTGCGGCCGGTGACGGCGATGCGGATGCCCATGAACAGCTCTTTGGTCTTCCAGCCCGACTTCTCGCAGAAGCTGCGGCAAGCGGCTTCCAGCGCATCGTGCGTCCAGTCGCCGCGAATCGTCTCCTCCAGGTGATCGCACAACCCAGCGAGAGCCGTTGCGGTGGCGGGACGATCGCGGCCCTTGGGCACCAGCTGATCCAGCACGCCGGGCGCCGAATAATCGAGATCGCCGGTGAGGAAAAACGATGCCGCGGGGATGAACTGATCGAGCCGCTCCATGCGCTCACGCAGCATGCGCATCAGCGACAGCAGATAGTCATCAGACAAGCGCCAGGCGCGCAGCCGCTGCACCAGCTCGGCATCACCCATCTCGCGCAGGTAAAGACCGTTGAGCCACGACAGCTTCTGCAGATCGAACACCGGCTCGCCGGGCGAGACCTTGGCGAAGTCGAAGACCTCGATCATCTCGGCCAGCGTGAACTTTTCGCGATCGCCGCCGAACGAAAAGCCCATCAGGGCAAGGAAGTTGAGCAGCGCTTCTGGGAAGTAGCCACCGTCTCGGTAGTAGTCGAGCGACACCGGATTCTTGCGCTTCGAGATCTTCGATTTGTCGGGGTTGCGCAGAAGCGGCATGTGCAGAAACTGCGGCGGCTGCCAGCCGAAGGCCTGATACAGCTGCACGTGCTTGGGCGTCGAGATGATCCACTCTTCGGCGCGGATGACGTGGCTGATGCCCATCATGTGATCGTCGACCACGTTGGCCAGGTGATAGGTCGGAAAGCCGTCCGACTTCAGCAGCACCTGATCGTCGATGGTGGAGTTATCGATGACGATCTCGCCGCGCAGACCGTCGACAAAGCGGGTCTGTCCCGACAGCGGCATGGCCAAGCGGATGACGTAGGGATCGCCGCGATCGATGCGGGCCTGCGCTTCGTCCTTCGGCAGGTTGCGATAGCGGCGGTCGTACTGCGGCGTCTTGCCGGCGGCGATTTGCTCTTTGCGCATCGCTTCCAGCTCTTCGGCGGTGGCAAAGCAGGGATAGGCGGCGCCGCGCGCGACGAGATCCATCGCATGCTGTTTATAGTGCTGGCTGCGCTCGGACTGACGATAGGGAGCGCAGGGCCCGCCGATGTCCGGCCCCTCGTCCCACTGCAGCCCGACCCACTTAAGGGCACGCAGAATGGCTTCTTCGCTGGCGCGCGTCGAGCGGGTCTGGTCGGTGTCTTCGATGCGCAGGATGAACTTGCCGCCATGCTTGCGGGCGAAGACGTAGTTGAACAGCGCGATGTAGGCGGTGCCAACGTGCGGATCGCCGGTTGGCGAAGGCGCGATGCGGACGCGAACTTCACGCCCCTCGCGTGAAGGGTTGTCACCAAAGAAGGGGTTGTCAGTCGAGGTCTTACCGTCTGTGCTCACCGCCGCTGTGTATCAACCGACGGGCCGCCCTGTCAAACCATGGGCGGCGCGCGCAGGCTTGCCACGGCTAGCCCGACGGAGTGAAGCTAGACGCGTGCGATTTGCACACGACTATGAGGTGACCGTCATGAAGCCTAGTTCTCAACCTGTCTTGCAGCTTGGGCGTCTTCGCACCCGATGTGCACTCACGCTCGGAGCACTGTCGCTGTGGCTGTGCTTGGGGGTGTCGCCGGCGGCGGCCACGACGCTTAACGCCCTTGATCTGCCCGCGCTGTCGAACACCGCGGACCGCGTGCTCTTGGGTACCGTCGAAAAGGTCGTCTCGCACTACCTGGGCGAAGGCAGCACCTACATCGTCACCGACGTGACCATCCGCTGCGAGCGTGAGCTTCTGGGCGTTCCGGCCGGCAGTCGCTTCGTGGTTCGCCACCTGGGCGGCACGGTGGGTGAGCTTGGGCAGCGCGTGCATGGCGAAGCCAGCTATCGCCCGGGTGAGCAGGTGCTGCTATTCGCCAGCGAACGCGCCGGGGCCTACTACGCCGTCGGCATGGCGCAAGGCGCGATGCACGTCTATCGCGACCCGAGCGGCGTCGCACGCCTGGACGTGCAGCTTGGCGAAGGCGAGCTCATCGCCCCCAGCGGCCAGCCCACCACGCCGAGCACAAGTGGCCGCACGCTGGACGAAGTTGTGGCGCAGGTGCGCGGGCTGCTCGATGCCCGCGCCGCCAAGGCAGCCAGCCCGCCGGCGAGCAGCAGCCGAGGAGGTCAGCCATGACCGCCACCAAATCGCAGGTCGTGACCGCCGGGCTCGCGCTGGCTTCGACGCTAGCCCTGGCGACCCCAGCGCAGGCCTTTGTCCGCTCGTACACCGTCGAGGGTTGCCATCCCGTCTTCTGGGCCCAGACCTGCATCTACATCACCGCCGACTCGGACGGCGTGCGCGAGATGCCGCTCACCGATGTGGAGAGCACGATCCAGACTTCGATCAAAAGCTGGATGGATCGCACCGCGGCCAGCAGCTTCCTGCAGCTGAAATATCTGTCGGCCAACGGCAAGCGCGAGACCGTCGCCACCGACCGCCTGCAGGTCGTGAAGTTTCGCAGCACCACCTGGGGACGACCGGCCACCGATAAGAACCCCGCCATCCCCTACGACGCCGCCGCCGCCGCCATCACCACGGTCACCTACATCAACAAGCCGACCGATGCCACTGCTGACGGTCGCATCATCGATGCCGATATCGAGCTCAACGCCGTCAACAACTACTTCTACAACGCCGACCAGGCCGCGCCGAACACCGGCCAGCGCAAGGCCACCGACTTGTGGAACACGCTGACGCACGAGATCGGCCACCTCATGGGGCTGGAGCACAGCTGCAAGCGCACCCCCGGTGACAGCATGCCGGCCTGCACCCGCGATGGCAGCGGCAACCCCGTCATCTCCTGCGGCACCGTCGAGTCAGGCCGGCTGACCAACGCCAGCTACCAGGCCATCTACGACACGACGATGTACCCCACGGCCGATCCCAAAGAGGTGAAGAAGCGCATCCCGCACGCTGATGACGTCGCGGGCATCATCAACACCTATCCGACGGCCATGGATCCTAAGATGTGCACCGTTCCCGATGCCTACTCCACGGCCCAGGCGACGGGCTGCAGCATCGGCGGTCCGCAGCCAGCCTCACCGATTTCGAACACCCCGTGGCTGCTGGCGGCGCTGTCGGCCTGCGCCTCGGCTTGGCTGCTGCGTCGGGCTCGGCGCTCACAGCGCAGCTAGGCCCCTTCGTCCCCTCCCCTGCCCCGCTGCCGACATCGCTCGACGCAGCTATTCGAAGACCAGCTCAACCTCACAAGAACCGACGGGCACCTGTTCCTCGCGGGTGATGCCGCGGCGATCGGTGATGCCGATCCGCGACAGGCCATCGGGCAGCGTCAGCCGGAACGGCGACTCAGACAGTGGCTGCTGATCGATGTCGAGCTGATACAGCCCCAGAAACTGCGTGCGCGCGGCGGCGGCAGCCGGCCCCTGACCCCGCAGCGCTTGGCTGGCGGC
>DAORCZ010000119.1:9802-12976 GCA_035345735.1 Pseudomonadota bacterium
GCGTGCGCGCGGCGGCGGCAGCCGGCCCCTGACCCCGCAGCGCTTGGCTGGCGGCTCGACGGACGCGATGGTCGGCATCGGTCTTTTCGAGGTTGCGCAGGCGCGCCAAGATCCCGGGCGTCTTCTGCGCCAGCGCGGACAACAGCAGCGCGGCATTCGCCCGGGCCAGCGGCTCGGCCTCGATCAGCGCCTGGGCATCGCCCGGCTCGGCCTGCCCCAGACGGGCCAGCGCGGCCAGCGCATTCACTCGCACCGCCCGCTCCCCGCCCATGCCCTCGCGCTGACCGAGCACGCGGCGCAGCGCGGCCACTGCCGGGCCTGCGACGGGCCGTGGCAGCTTGCCAAGCGCCCAGGCCGCCTCGGCGACCACCGCCATCGAGCGATCCGACTGCAAGACCGAGATCAGCGCCGAGCTGCTGCCCTCGCTGGCGGCAACCGACAGCAGGCTGCCGAGCGCTGCCACGGCCCGCAGGCGACGCAGCGGATCACTGTGGCTCAGCAAGCGCGAGACGCGTCCCGCGACGGCTGGATCGCGCAGAGCCGCCAAGGCATCCAGCGCATCGAGTGCCAGCAAGCCCGCCTCGGTCTCGGACCCGCCGCTGACCGTCGCGAGATCCAGGAGCAGACCGCGGGCCGGCACGACCTCGGGCCCGGGGGCTGGGCCGGCTCCCCGCAGCGCCGCCCCTAGCGCCGTCACCAGCTCCTGTGCAGCCGACGAAGCGCGCAGGGTACGCAGCGTGGCGACGATTTCGGTCACCACCTGGGTGCGATGCATCGGGCTGATGGCGGCGAGTTGGCCCAGCGCCTGGCCGGCACTGCGGCGAAAGCGCGCGTCTTTTAGACCATCGGCCGAGACGCTGACCACCGCCACGAGGGCGGCACGGCTGCGAGCATCAAACAAGGCACCGCGGGACTCGCGCGGGGCTCGCTCGGCAGCGTCGACCAGGGCGCGGGCAGCAGCGGTGCGAACATCGACCTGACCATCGCGCAAAAGCTCGCCCAGGCGTGACAGCGAAGGACCTGTCAGCACCCGTCCGAGCAGCGTCGCAGCCTGCAGGCGCAGCCCCGGATCGGGGTCGCGGCTCGCGCTCAGCAAGGCATCCAGCGCGCGCTCATCGAGTCGCGGCAGGCCGCCCAGCGCGCGCAGCGCGTGCAGTCGAACACTGGGATCGCCATCGCTGCCAAGCGCGATGAAGCTCGGCAAGAGGGCCGGGTCGGCGAGCGCCGCCTGGGCATCAATGATCCGCTCACGCGGCAGCCGCTCTCGTCCCAGCTCCAGCGCCAGCACCGCTCCGACCTGCGCCTTCTCAGCCGGGCCCAGGGCGGGAGCCAGATCGCGCAAGACATCGACGATGGGGGGCAGCTGCTGAAAACCGGGCCGGTCGGCCGCAAGCTCAGCCAGCAGCGTCGGTATGGCCTGGCTCCCCAGCGACAACAGCGCCGAACGAACCGACGACCGCACCTCATCGCGCAGGAGCCCGCGCACCAGCGCCCGCATGGCCTCATCCAGCGGTCGACTCGTCGCAGTCGCACTGGTGCCAGCCCCCCGCGCCGTCGCTGCCGTCTGCCGCAAGACCAAAGCCGCCAGGGCCTGCGCCGCCCCCTGGCGCATCGCTTCCGGCGCCCGCTCCAAGAGGTCGGCCAGCACCGGCACCGCCGGCAGATAGCCGACCTGACCGAGGTACAGCACCGCCTGCCGACGCACATCCTCGGCGGGATCGGCCAGCAGGCGCAGCGCCGCCGGAGCCGCGGCCGGTTCCAAAAGCCGCGCCAAGCTGCTGAGCGCTTCGAGCCGCACGTCTCGGGCCGGATCCGACAGGCGCCCCAAGAGCGCCACGGCGATGCGCTTGCGGATGTCGCCTGCCGTCGCTGTGAAGTAGCCCAGCAGCGTCACCGCGGCCCGCCGCACCACGACGTGCTCGTCTTCGGCGCGCAGGAGCGCCGGGCCCAGCAAGTGGGCCTGCTCATCGGCGCCCAGCACCTCGCTGCGCAGCAGGCGCTCGACGGCGCGCAGGACCTCCAGGCGCACCTCGTACTGCCCATCCGCCATCACGCGGGCCAGGGTCATCGCGGCACGCTTGTGGAGCTCGACCGGCAAGGCGCCGAACTGCCCAAACGCCTCGACACACGCGGCCCGGACCTGGGCCTCGACATCATTCATGCAGGCCAATAGCGTCGGCGCCGCGTCGAGTACAGCCCCCGGTCCCAGCGCTCGTGCGGCTCGGGCCCGCACGCCCGGCTCGTTGTCGCGCAGGCGCTCCAGCAGATAGGGCGCAGCGATGCGCATCTCTAGGCCGGCGAGGTGATCGACGGCGGCGCGACGCTTCTCCAGCTCCTGCGAGGCCAGCATGCGACGAAGCTCGGCTTCGAGATCGCTGCCTCCTCCGTATAAATCCGAGGCCCGTGCCGCCCCCCCTAGGCCAAGTACGCAGGCGACGATCAGGCGAGACAGAGTCGAGGCAGAGCGCCGCTGCATCACCGCCGCCTACTTCGACGCCTGGAAGATGAACGGATACGAGAACTGCACGCCGTCACTGCCGCTCTGCGGCGGCGGGAAGCGCCAGCCCTTGGCGTGGTCGATGATGCAGGCGCTGACGTCGTCGTCGTGCATGGTGTCGGCCTCGATATCGACCTTGGTCACCTTGCCGATCTTGCCGATGGTGAAGCGCAGCGTGATCTTGCCGGCCAGGGTCGGGTTGCGCTTGAGCGCCGCCTCATAGCAGGCGACGAGCGCGCCGCGATACTGGCGAATCTTGGCGATGACCGCCTGCGGGTCGAGATCGACGGGGTCGAGATCCTGCGGGGCCGAGTCCTGCACCACTGCCCGGACTTTCTTTTCTGCCTTGCTGCCCGTGCCGACGCCGTCGCTGGGACCGCTGGCCACCAGGCCACCTATGCCCTGGCTCTGGCCGCTGCCGCCACCGCGGGCCGCGCCCAGGCTGCGATCCGAGGTTGCTGGCCCGACGCCGCCGACCTCGCGGAACACCTGGTCGGCGTCGCGATCGGGGCCGCCGTTCTTCAGCACATCAGCCAGTGCCCCACCGGGGCCCTTGGCGGTCAGCATCTTGAGCACGCCAAGGTTCTGAAGTTGCTCGGCCATGCGAGCCTGCTTTTCTGCCGCGGCTCGCGCTGCCGCCGCCGGATCTTCTGGCTGATTGGGCTTGGGCGGCGTCG
>DAORCZ010000120.1:0-12973 GCA_035345735.1 Pseudomonadota bacterium
GTCCTGCGACCGCGGCAAGTGCGCTTACGTCATCGGCTGATGCTTGTTGTCGGCGGCGTCCCCGCACGATATAGAGACGTCCCATGGAGGACTTGGTCTCAGTCGCCGACGATTTCGATCCGGCGCAGTATGCGCGGCTGCCGCGCTTTGATGTCGTGGCGGGCATCGCGCTCTGCCGTCAGCTGGTGAGTACGCTGTATGCGCTAACGCCCGAAGATGCACAGGCCTTGCGACGCGGCACCGAGCGGCTGCAGCACGAAGTGACTTCGCTGCAGCAGGTCTGGCTAGAGCAGCAGTCGGCAGGCGTCACACCCGAGCCCGCGCCCGTCGACCAGATGGCCGATACGGCGTGGCGGCTGCTGCACGATCGCCTGCAGTCTTACGCCACTCTCCCACCGGAGCAGTACCCCGAAGCGGTGCGCGCGGCCGAGATCCTCGGAGCGCTGTTTCCCACCGGTCTGTCGTTCTTGGCTCTCGACTACCAGCAGCAGTGGCAGGAAGCGGAAGCGCGCATCGGGCTGGCTCGGAACCAGGGTCTTTTGGGCGACCTGCATCGCCTGGCCGGGACCCCGTTTTGGGTTGAGGTCGAGCGCTGCCATCAGCTGTATGGCCGGGCCATCGGGGCGGCCCAGCCGGCTGCGACCGCGGGTCCGCCGACGCCGATCTCGATGCCGCTGCGCGCGATGACGCAGGCGCTGCTCTCGCTCTGCGCTCAGCTGGTCGCGCTGTACTTCACCGGCGATGGTCAGCAGCGCAAGCTGGTGCGCTTCGCGCTGCGACCGGTCGATGAGTTTCGCGCCGCGGTGCTGCAGAAGGCGCGCGCCAGTCGCCCCGCCGCAGAGCGTGACCCCGAGAGCAGCCACAGCTAACCGGAACCGACATCGATGGCAGAAGCAAGACGGTTTGGCCCGCTGCGGGTTCGCGCTTTTCTCACCAGCCTCTTCATCATCGCTTGGACGTTTTTCCTGTCGGTCATGGCCACGGTGACCATGCCGCTGTCGCCGCGCGGTGAGCTGTACCTGTGGTTCGCCCAGGTCTGGCCCAAGGTGATCTTCGCGGTCGGAGGGATCCGCTACCGGCGCAGCGTCTCGCCGCAGCTGGACCCCAACGAGCGCTACATCTACCTCAGCAACCACGAGTCGCTTACCGACATCCTGGCTTTGTATGCGACATTGCCACAAAAGGTAGTCATGGTGGCCAAGCGGTCGCTGCTGATCCTGCCGGTGTTTAGCTGGGGGATGTGGCTGGCCGGGTTTGTGTTCATCAATCGTCGCGACCGGGCGTCGGCGTTTCGCAGCATGGCCCAGGCCGGTGATCGCCTGCGACGCGGGCGCTCGGTCCTGGTCTTTCCAGAGGGCACGCGCGGCGATGGCGAGACGCTACAGGCCTTCAAAAAGGGCGGCTTCCACCTCGCTCAGCAGGCCGGATTTCGCATTGTCCCCGTCGGTATTGCCGGCACCTACAGTGTGCTGCCGCGCGACACCTTTCCGGTGTACCCCGGCCAGATTGCGGTGGCAGTCGGCGCCCCCATGACGCCTCCCGGCCCTGGCGAGCCGCTAGAGGACTTCGTGGCGCAGGTCGAAAAAGAGGTGGATCGCCTGCGCCATGAAGCGCGCGATCTTTGGACGTAGACCGATAACTAGCGTTTCCCCAGCGGGTCGGCGGGTCCGGGAGTGGCCGATCTGAACCGGGTGTCCCTCGGAAAAGATTTGACAAAAGGACCTCAAAAGCTGTGCAATCCAGCTAACAGGTTCAGAGCAAAGGAATGAGTATGAGGCTACGTAAGACCTTCCCTTCCTGCCTGATCGGTGGCGCGGTGTTCGCTGGCTTGCTGACCATGGCGGCTTGCGATGACTACGGCACAGGTCAGGATCCTGAGCCCCCCGGCCCGCTGCGCGTCGAGCGCCTGACGTTGACGGACTTTCACCAGTTCATCGACACCAGCGCGCCGCTGGACTGCGAAGATCCGGCCCTGAAGAACACCACGGACTGTGTGAACAGTCCGTTCCGGGACAACTTCAGCATCAAGAAGAATCCACCGACGCCCGATCACGCCAGCAAGCTGCGCGTGGTGTTCAACAAGCTGCCGCTGAAAGTGAACGGGCAGGATGTCGAGACCTCTCCCGCCGACGGCCTGCCGACGAACATCAGCCAGCTTGTGCTGCGTGATCCCGGCATCGTCAAGCTGGAGTGCGATGGCTGCACCGGCATCCCCGCCTCGTACAACTCGCTGCAGGTGACAGGCTCGTCGCTGAGCCCCGACCCGACGGTGTTTGACTACGGGCCGGCGCTGCAGATGGAAGTGCTGCCACAGCTTCCCGACTTCCTGATGATCGCGCCCGATCCGGTGCGTGCGCTGGAGCCGAACACCACCTATCGCGTGGTGCTAAACCCCGGGCTCTCCGGACGCAACGCCGCGGACAAGGTGCTGCTGGATGACCGCGCCAAGTCGCTGCTGACGTTTACAACGCAGCCGTTTGCCTTCACCTCGGCGCAGAAAGTCGATGTGGTGACCACCGACAGCCAGGGCGCAGATAGCGATGTTGGCCTGGCCAATGACGGTGCGCTGGTGATTGGCACCAACGCCGGTGTCGACTACACGCGCTTCCGCGCCGCGACGGTGATGGCGGCAGAGATCACGGTCGACGGCGGTGCCGCGATGAGCGTGCCGGTGGTGGTAACCACCAAGGCCTTCAACGGCGCGAGCAAGGCCTGCGAGCACGGCAATCAGCGCCGCATCATGGTGGCGCCGACGAGTGGATCTTGGCTCAACCCGCTGCCCGATGCGGCCTCGGTCAAGCTGCGTGTTGTTCTGCGCGGCGCCGATATCCGCGATGTGTCGCAGGACGCCAACCATACGCCGGGCATGGGCCGCAGCACGCTGGCCGAGGATGTCGAGGTCAAAGACATCACGATCGTCGCGAAGCCAGTGGACATGGCCACGGGCAGCATGCCGCATCGGACGGCAACCGCTGTCATGTCGTCCGACGTGCTCGCTTGCATCACGTAAGCAGAGCCCCAGGCGCCGCTGCGATTTAGCAGGCGAGCGCTGGTCCGGTGATTTTTTTCGGCCGCTTGGCCGCTTGAACTCGTAATGAGGAGAGTTCTTTGATGCAGACGTCGCCCGCCTCCCCAAACCCGCGTGATGCTACTCGGCGTTGTGCACACAGCCCCTTGGCTAGCCGGCTCTGGGTGGGGCTCTGGAGCGCGCTCTCGCTGCTGCTGATCAGCACCATCGCCTTCGCTCAGGCCAACCTGGGCGCCATCCAAGGCACGGTTGCGGATGAAAACGGCAAGAAGCTGGGCTCGGTGACAGTCGTCATCCAGGGACCGGCGCTGCAGGAGTTTCAGTCCGAGATCACCGACGCTGGCGGCAAGTACATCATCTCGCAGCTACCGCCCGGCGACGACTATCAGATCGCCTTCTACTTCGGTTCGGATGACAAGCCGAAGGAGGAGCGCAAGGGCATCCGCCTCTCGGTCGGTAAGACGCTGACCATCAACGCGACGATTCGTCTGACGTCCACCAAGCGCGAAGTCAAAGTCATCCGCGAGTCGGCGCCCAACGTCGATACCGCCAGCGCATCGACCGGCGTCGAGATCAACCAAGAGATCCTGCGCAACACGCCGGTGCGTGGCCGCACATTCGACTCGGTGCTGGCGCTGGCTCCTGGCTCGGCTGACGTGGCGCCGCGCAACTTCAGCCTGAGCGGCGGTGGTGCCGATCCCGGCAGTGATGTCGGCGTCTCGGTCTCGGGCTCGACGGGAGCTGAGAACGCGTTCTTTATCGATGGCGTGAATACCAGCGATCCCAACACCGGCATCAACGGCACGGAGCTTTCGCAGTACTTCATCAAAGAGATCACCATCAACACCGGTGGCTATCAGGCAGAGTTCGGCCGCGCGACCGGTGGCGTGATCAACATGGTTACCAAGTCGGGCGGCAACGAATTCCACGGCAGCGTGTTCGGCTCGATTCAGCCGTTCCAGCTAGATGCCCGCACCGTCGCTCGCCTGGGCGAGTCGCTATCGACCCGGACCCGCACCAACCTGCTCTTCGACGTCGGCTTCGATCTGGGCGGTTATCTGTGGAAGGACCGCATCTGGTTCTACGTTGGCTTCGCTCCGACCGTGCAGGATCTGTTGGTCCAGCGCCGCGTGCGTGTGCAGACCTACAATCCCAACAACAACGGGAGTCTGCTCGCCGAGTCTGATCCCGACTACCAGTGCCCGAGCTACCTGCGCAGCAGCACGCTGTGTCTTGCCGCCCGCTCACTCGCGCTGCGTACCACCGAAATCAACGAGGGTGCGCAGGACTTCATCCGCACCAAGCGTCTGTATAACGGCATCGCCAAGCTGCAGTTCAACTTCAGCCCGGATCACAACCTGACGATTGGCTACCTCGGCTCGCCGACCGAGTACGACGACTACGCCGGCAACCGCAGCCTGGATGTGGCCTCGCAGAAGTATTACCGCCTGGATCAGATCCACGATGCCAACGCGCGCTACATCGGTCGTCTTTTCAGCCGCAAGCTGCAGATCGATGTGCTCTACGGCTATCACTATCAGGGCAAGAGCGAGCGACCGAACGACCTCAACTCGGCCAACATCCAGTGGTCTGCCGATCCTGCCGATCCGCTCACGCTGGCTGACTTCGAAGCCGTGGCGCCCTGCCAGCGCCAGAGTCGCAGCAATGCCGCTGGGGTGTCGCAGACCTTTAACCCCTGCCCGCTGACCAACTATCAGCGCGGCTTCAGCCTTTATCGCGAGGAAGTGCAGCAGCGGCACATGATCAACGCTTCGCTGACCGCCTTCCTCAGCTTCACCGGCAAATGGAATCCGTTCCGTGGCATCCACGCGCTGAAGGTGGGCTTCGACTTCGAGGACATCCTGGTGAACAACCAGCGCGCGTATACCGGCCCCGATTTCGACCCGTCCGATCCGACGAACGCTGGCAAAGGTCACCGCATCTACCGCACGGATGGCTCGGGCGACGGTCTGCAGATCTCTCGCGAGTTCGCGCAGCCCTGGTCACCTGCCTGCCCGCACCAGGACTTTGGCGATGGCGTCTGTCACTACAATCGCTTTCGTGGTGCGACCGAGGCGCGCAACTTCTCGGTCTACGCTCGCGATAGCTGGAACATCGGCTGGGCTCCCGGCCTGGTGCTGAATGCCGGCGTGCGCTGGGAAGGCCAGGAGCTGTACGGCATGGATCTGAAGTCGGATCCCATGAATCCGTCGGTCGGCAAGCTGGCGCTGGGCATCTACGACAACATCGCGCCGCGCATTGGCCTGACCTGGGACTTCACGCAGCTCACCAACCGTCCGGGGCGCGGCAAGCTGTTCTTCAACTACGGCCGCTTCTATACCGCCATTCCGACCAACCTGGTGGATCGTCAGTTTACCGGCGAAGGTCTGTACACCACGCAATTCGCCCAGTACGGCGGCATGAATGCCGATCCGGCCTGCCCGAAGACCGCGCAGCAGTCTGGCGGTCGTCCGGTTGCTGATCCGCGCACCACGCCGAACTGCCTATTCCCTGGTCCCTTCGTCAACGGGGGCACGGTGGGCAATGTCGCGCCCGGTCTGCAGGGCCAGTTCATCAACGAGATCATCGCTGGCATCCAGTACGACGTTGGCTTCGATATGGTGTTCGGCGCCAGCTACATCCATCGCGACCTGGGCCGTGTCATCGAAGACGTGTCGACGGACGGCGCTGCTTACTACTTCCTGGCCAATCCTGGCGAGCCCGCTGATCCCAACCGCATCAACGATCTCCAGCGCGATCTGGATGCGGCACGCAGCGCTGCGATGGCTGATCCGATGAACGCGGACAAGGCGCAGGCCGTGACGAATGCGTCGAAGCGCCTCGATGGCTACCGCGCAGCGGGTACCGTCTTCCCGCGCGCAGTGCGCAACTACGACGCGCTGGTGCTGACCCTCAACAAGCGCTTGTCGAATCGCTTCAGCGTCATTGGCAGCTACACCTACTCGCGCACCATTGGCAACTACCCAGGCGCTTTTAGCCCGTCGAACGGTCAGCTCGATCCCAACATCTCGACCCAGTTCGACCTGACCGACTTGCTGGCCAACCGCAACGGACCACTCCCCAACGATCGTCCGCACAACTTCAAGCTCACCGGCTTCTATGTGCAACCGATTGGTCAGAAGGCACAGCTGACGTTTGGTATGACGTTTAGCGCCTACTCGGGCCGGCCGATCGAAGTGCTGGGCACGCACCTGTATTACGGTCCGCGCGAGGTCTACATCCTGCCGCGTGGTGCAGGTGGCCGGACGCCGCCGGTTACGCAGTTCGACCTGAGTGTTGGCTACGATCAGCAGCTCGGCCGCGGCGTCTCGCTACGCCTGTTTGCCGACGTCATCAACCTGTTCAACCAGCGCGCCGTCACCAACGTCGATGACGAGTACACGACCGATGTCGTCCAGGCTGTGCCGGGTGGCACGATCGAAGATCTCCGTCGCCTGCGCACCGTGTTTGGCGGCGTCCCGGTCTACAACAGCAACTACGGCCAGCCGGTGGCTTTCCAAGAGCCGCTGTACTTCCGCTTCGGCGGCCGTGTCAGCTTCTAAGCCTCCTCGCTTCCCCTCACCTCCCCACAATCCGTGGTCGCATCGGCGACCGTCTCCCCTAGAATAAGGCGATGCTGCCGCTCGCGATCGGTGCGCTGATCGATCAGCGCTTCCTGCTCACCGAGTTCGTTGCGGAAGGCGGCATGAGCACGGTGTTTCGGGCTCGCGATCTGCAGCGCAACGAAGCGGTGGCGATCAAGGTGCTGCGTGGTCACGACAGCGCAACGCTGCAGCGCTTCTCCCGCGAAGCGCGCGTCTTGCACGAGCTTTCGCATCCCAACATCGTTCGTTATGTCGCGCACGGCCAGACGACCAGTGGCGCGCCCTATCTGGCGATGGAGTGGCTTAGCGGGGAGGATCTCGCAGCGCGCCTGAGCCGCGGTCCCCTGTCGGTGCCTGAGGTCATCGAGCTGGGCTCGGCGATTACCAGTGCGCTCTTCGTGGCCCACCGCCAGGGCGTCATCCATCGCGACATCAAGCCGGGCAACGTCTTTTTGGTCGATGGTCAGGCAGCGATGGTGCGCCTGCTCGACTTTGGCATCGCGCGACCCTTCAGCGCCGACTCGGCGACTCGTACCGGCACCATCTTGGGCACGCCGGACTACATGGCGCCGGAGCAGGTGCGCGGCGGCCGCGAAGTCGATGCGCGCAGCGATCTGTTCTCGCTGGGCTGTGTGCTCTATGAGTGCTTGGCGGGTCGGCCACCATTTGCTTCCGAGCAGATGATGGGCGTCTTCGCCAAGATCCTCTTCGAGCCGGCGCCCGACATAACGACCCTGCGCCGCGATGTACCGAGCGCGCTCTGCAACCTGCTCAATCGCCTGCTCGACAAAGAGCGCGAGCGGCGACCGGTCAGCGCGGAGGTCGTCCTGCTTGAGCTACTCGCGATGCCCCGCGCACCCGATGAGGCGGATGTGCAGGCGCAGCGCATCAGCGAGCGTGCGGCTCATCCGGCGCTGACCACTCACGAGCAGCGCTTGCTATCTGTAGTCATCGCGGCTGGGCGACCGCTCAGCCTGATCGACGCTCCGACGATTTCAGCATCGATCGAGCGCGATCTCTTAGGCGCGGCGACGGGTCTTGGGGCCACGTTCGGCGCCCGTATCGAGGCGCTGCCCGATGGGACGCTGCTCGCACTCTTGAGCGACCAGCCGACGGCTTTCGATCAGGCTCGGCAGGCGGCTCGCTTGGCCCTGCGTCTGCGCGAGCGCTGTCGCAAGCTCTTCGATGCCGACTCGCACAGCCCAGAGGTGCGCATCGCCGTGACCACCGGCCGCGGGGATTGGCAGCAGGGCATCTTGGACACCGGTGCGATTGAGCGAGCGCTCAGCCTGCTTGCCAGCATGAGTGGAACCGATGCAGGGGGAGAGGCCCCGATCGTGCTCGACGAAGTGACCCGCGGGCTGCTCGACGGTCGCTTCGTCACCCGCAGCAATCTGCTCTTGGCTGAGCGCTCGGCCAATGAAGTGACGCTGGCGGTTCCGGCCCGGCAGACGCCGTTCTTCGGCCGCGAGCGTGAGCTGGATCTGCTGCTGACGCTACTCGCCGACAGCATCGCAGAAGAGCGCGCTCGCGCTGTGGTGTTGGTCGCCGATGCCGGCCTTGGCAAGTCGCGTCTTTGTGTTGAGTTTCTGCGCCGCGCCCAGCTTCGTCACGAGGGCCTGGCGCTGTGGAGTGCGCACGGCGATCTGCTCAGCACCGCGTCTCCCTTTGGCTTGCTTGCGCAGTCGGTGCGTCGCGCCTTGGCGCTGCGCGATGATGAACTCAGCGCGCAAGCCCAACTTGCCGAGTACGTTGGCGGGCGAGTACCAGCCTCGGAGCAGGTGCGTGTCATCGCCTTTCTGCGCGAGCTCTTGGGTCTGCCTGTACGGGTCGGCGAACCCCAGGCGGCCAATCCCGCACTGCTGGCGGCGCGGCTGGATCCGCAGTTGATGGGCGATCAAATTCGTCGCGCCGTCCTCGACTTATTGGAAGGCAAGAGCAGTCAGCAGCCCGTGGTCTGGGTGCTGGAAGATCTGCAGTGGGGCGATCAGCCTACGGTACGTTTGATCGACACGGCGCTGCGGCGGCTTAGTGAGCGACCATTTTTCGTCCTCGCGATGGCTCGTCCCAATGTGCATGAGAACTTTCCTCGCCTATGGGAAGGGCGCGACGTGCAGGAGATCCGTCTGCCTTCGCTGCCGCGCAAGGCCAGCGAGAAGATCACGCGGGCAGTGCTGGGAGCCGCCGCACCGAACGAGCTGGTCGCTGGCTTGGTTGAGCGCGCGGCCGGCAATCCGTTCTTCTTGGAAGAGCTCCTGCGGGCGGCCGAGGCAGGCTCTCTTCACGAGGTGCCCGAGACCGTGCTGGCGTTTGTGCAGTCGCGCGTCGAGCGCTTGCTGCCCGATGCGCGTCGCGTGCTCCGTGCCGCCTGCATCTTCGGCATGGTGTTTTGGCGTGGGGGAGTGGCCCGGCTGCTCGGCGAGAGCGTGTCCGTGTCGCAGCTTCAGCATTGGCTGCAGCAGCTCTCGCAGGCCGAACTGATCACGCAGCGACCGACCTCGCACATCGTCGGTGACGAAGAGTATGCATTCGCGCACACGCTGGTGCGGGAAGCGGCGCACGCCATGCTCACCGAGCAAGATCGAGCGCTGGGTCATCACCTGGCGGCCGAGTATCTGGAAGACAACGGCGAGCTAGATGCCGCCGCCTTGGCCGAGCACTGGGAGCGCAGCGACAAGCCCGAGCGCGCCATCAGTCGCTACGTGCGAGCGGCCTGGCAGGCGCTGGAAGGCAATGACCTGGATGTCGTGATTCGTCACGCCGAGCGCGCGATTTCCTGCGGTGCAGCGGGCGAGGCCCTGGGCGAGATTTGGGCGGTGCAGGCCGAAGCCTACATGTGGCGCGGCGATCCCGAGAGCGCGCTGAAATGCGGCAACGAGGCCCTGTCCCTGCTGCCGCAGCGCAGCACGCGCTGGTATCAGGTAATCAGCGTGATCGCGATCTCGGCCGGTCGTCACTCCAATAGCTATGAGCTGCAGCGGCTGTGCGATCTGCTGCGCGAGCAGGGCGAGGCCGGTGAGTCGAGCGATGCCTATATCAACGCCGCGACTCGCACCACGATGCAGCTCTTTGTCGTCGGGGATTACCCGCGGGCGGTCGCGCTGTTTAAGGTCCTGCAGCCGTTTATGGAGGCACCGAGCAGCGAGCGGGCTCCCGCGACCGAAGCGATGATGCACATGCTGCGCGGCAGCGAAGCGGCGATTGGTTGGCAGTACGACCAGGTGCCGCTGCACTTTGAGCGTGCTGGAGATCGCTTTGAGGCGATCGGCGATTTGCGCAACGCTTGCTCACAGCGGCTAGACGCCGCGATCTTCCTGCTAGATACCGCAGACTACGAAAAGAGCGAGGCCCTGCTGCGTCGGGTTACCGAGATCTCTGATCGGCTGGGTTTCCATCGCTTGTCGAGTGTCGCCCATCGCGCCTTGGCGAGCCTTCTGCGGCTGACTGATCGTCCCGAGGAGTGCATCGCGGCGGCGCAGAAGGCGCTCGATCTGTCGGGGGTGGCTGGCGATCTGCGGGTGAGCGGCCTGGCGCATATCGTGCTGGCGCAGCTTTATCTTTCGCGCCATGAGCTCCTGCGGGCGAACGATCACATCGAAAAAGCGCTGGCTGATCTCGCCAAGAGCCCGCGTTTCTTGGCGCGGGCATTGGCGGTGCAGAGCCGCATCTGCCTGCTGCGCAACGATCTGGCAGGCGCGCTGCGCTGGTCGGCCCAGGGCTACGCCATCCTGCAAGCGCTGACTCGTCTGGGCACGGACGAAGTCCTGGTGCGCAGCGCCTATGCCGATGTGCTGGAGCGCCTGGGAGAAGAGAGCGACGCGCTGGAAGTGCTGCGCACCGGACGTGAGCGTTTGCAGCAGCAGGCCGCAGCCATCGGCGACGAGGTTGTGCGTGAGCGCTTCTTGGGTCAGGTCGAGTTCGCAGAGTTCCTAAAGCGCACCGCCAACCTGCCGCCCGCGCCCCCGCCGTCGGTCCCGCCCCCGCAAGAGCTACCGCTGGCTACGACGCCGGATACGATCGCCCGCGCCAAGTAACCGGTCGCCCCATCACTGCCTGATACGACGAAGCGCAGAGGATGTAAGCGACGAGGGCTCCCCCGAGCGCGCGTGAGCCAGCCAGTGTCACGCCGTACGCCGAGCGCAACGCGATGCGACCTAGCCAGTCGGCTCCATAGGTCAGCGCGGCGACGGTCAAAAGCCCCCGGCTGGCAGCACTGGCCCCCGCCGCGAAGTAGTAGGTGAGTGCTGACAGCAGCGAAACGATGGGGGCGCCGTAAACCAAGAGCAGGAGCAACGCACCAATCGGCGCAAACCAGTTGTTGCCGCCGAGCGCGATGTGAAAGTTCTTCTTCCAGCCGGCGATCAGACTGCGCAGCGAGTCGTACATGCGTAGCTCGACGGCATCGGTGGCCTGCACATAGGCCAGGGGAAAGCGCGCCTGCTTGATCAGCTGGGCCAGACGCAGATCTTCGACGACTTCGCTGGCCACTGCGGCGTGGCCGCCGATCTCTTCGTACGCCGTTCGCGAAAAGAACATGAAGGGGCCGTAGCCGACGGCAAAGTCGCTGTCGCTGTCGCGTACCCGCACCGGATCGACAAAGGTGAACAGGATCTGCGAGATCACCGGCTGGGCGGCGCGCTCCCAGAAGCTCTCGGCGAGCATGCGCGGCACCATGTTCACCAGGCCGGCATCGCTGCTGATCGCTGCCAGCGTCGCCTTGCGTACGGCGTGCGGCCGCAGGCGAACATCGGCGTCGAGAAACAGCACATACTCGCTATCGAGATCGCGGCTGCCCGACCACAGCGCATGCGGCTTGCCCAGCCAGCCTTTGGGCAGATCGGGGGCCGAGCGAAGCTCGACGCGCGGATCCTCTTTGGCGTGCTCTTGCACGATGGCGGCGGTGCGATCGCTCGAGTGATCGTCGATGACGCGGATGCGCAGGTTGGGGTAGTCCTGGGCGCGCAGCGCGGTCAGGCAGGTGCCGATGTTGCTCTCTTCATTGCGGGCCGGCACCAGCACGTACACCGCAGGCGGGTCGGCAGGCAGCGGCTGGTCCGCGGCGATGCGCGTCGTGCGGGCGCGATTCCACAACACCAAGAGCGCCATCAGCAGATGACAGATGCCAATGCCGATCAGGAACGAGTTGAGAGACACCGGGAGCCTCCCGTCAGAAGACGAAGGGAATGAGCACGCGACGATCGGCCGGATAGTCCGGGAAGCGCTCGCGATACCAGCGATGCGTGGAGACAGCGCGCGGGATCAGGTTGGCGGCGCTGATCGCAAAGATGTAGACGCCTGCCAGCGACCAAGTGGCGATGGCCCAGCCAGCCCAGGCGAGAAGCTCGGTGAAGTAGCTGGGGTTGCTGACGTAGCGAAACAAGCCGCCCTGCGGCAGGCGATAGACGCGGACGCCGCTGGCCACTTCTTCTTTGGTGCGCAGCCGTCGCAGGATGGCGTCAGAGTGGACGTTGCCGATCATCGCCAGGTAATAGATGGACGCGCCGATGAGGAAGCGGGGATCGTGCAGCCAGTCGGCGGTGTAGTGCCCACCCAGGCCGGCGGCAGAAAAGAACGTCGCGTGCAGATAGCCATGCACCGAGGTCGCCAGCCAACCGATGACCACCACCATCAAGCTGAAGCTCGCGGTTTGGCCGCGCGGCACGCGCATGAGCAGCGGAAACAGGAAGCCGCGGTTGCTGTAGTGCAAGAGCCACATCGCCAGGAGCACGCGCGGTACTAGCTCGCCCTGTCGCTCGCCCTGCAGGAAGAAGAACAGGAAGCTCAGCGTCGCCGGGAGCTCCATCAGGAACCAGCCCAGCCGCGGATCAAGGCTGAGCCCGAACTTGCTGGTGGCGAAGCGGCCATAGGGCGAGGGGACGAACCAGGCGATGATCGACACCGCGGCGACCCAGGCAAAGGCCAGCGTCAGCACCGTGTCGTAGGTCGGGTGGCCGGTGAAGGGATAGTGAGGAAGAGCCAACATCCGCGTCGTCGCGCGGCCATCCGTACCGCAGCCTCGATCCGGGCGTCAACGGCAATCGCTGCTAGGCGTCGACGGCAGGCTGTGCGGCCGGGGCGGGGGCGACGTCTTCGAGGCCCGGCAGCGACTCGCGGGGGCTGCTGGCCGCAGTGGCCTGCCGGTCGCCGCCCGGTCCGCCGATCGAGAGATGCAGGTCGATCATCGCATCGCGTACGCGATCCATCAGCGCGTCGCGATCGTCGAGTGTCAGGCCGGCGGTGGGAATCGGCTCGCCGATCACCAGGTTGATGCGGCAGGGCTGGATGCGCAGCGTGTCGCGCTGCAGCAGGTTGTGCGCGCCATCGATGGCCACCGGCACGA
>DAORCZ010000121.1:0-12972 GCA_035345735.1 Pseudomonadota bacterium
CTCGTCTATGAGACATCGGGATCTTCTCTGCTCAACGCGTGGCCTCCTTGTGGCGTGTCTGCTGGGTGCGGGGATGGCGCTCGTACCGCTTTCCAGTAGCTGTGCCCCCGACCGCCTGGGCGATCTCGGGGACGAGGACGATGAGGATGGCCAGAGCGACGGCGGCACCGGCAAGCCCGGCCCGACGCAGGCCTGCAAGATCGATGTCGACTGCGGCACTGGCCGTCGCTGTGTCGACAACCGCTGCATCCCCGACGGCGGCACCTGCCGACCGCAGCCGAACGGCGACGACGAGTGCCAGGCCGACGCCTACTGCGCCTGCCCGCCCGAGGTGAAGTCCAGCGGCTGTGTCTGCATTCCCTGGGGCAGCCGCCCGCGCGGCGATCACGACGACAAGTGCACCGGCGAGGCCTTCGCCCCCGGCGACTTCAAAAACCCGGTGCTGAAGTGTCAGTGGCCGCCAGGGGGCGGCGACAACGGCTACGCCAACGTCATCTCGACGCCGCTGGTCATTGATCTCGATGGTGATGGCCAGTCCGAGATCGTCTTTGCCACCGGCTATCCCGGCCCGACGCACCTTGTCGCCATGTCGGGCTCGGACTGCACCGTCAAGTTCGACAAGACCACCGACATCAGCGGCTGTACGCACATTGCGGCCGGTGATCTCGACGGCGATGGCAAGCCCGAGATCGTTGCGCTGGCCCCCGGCGTCGCGGTCTACGACAACGCGGGCAACCTCAAGGCCAGCATCGCCACACCGGGCACTGGATCGTGCACCCAGGACTATCCCCCGGCCATCGCCAACGTCGACGGCAGCGGCCCGCCCGAGATCATCACCGGCGCCCAGGTCGCCCGCTACACCGGCGGCCCCACGCCCAAGATCGACGTGCTGTGGACGGGCAGCGCCGCCGGCGGCACCTGGGGCATTATCTCTTTGGCCGAGGATCTCGACGGGGACGGCAAGCTGGAAGTCATCACCGGCAACCGCGTCTTTGATGGCCTGACCGGCGCCGACAAGACCAAGACGACGCTGCGGGGCGTGCCCAGCGGCTATCCCGCGATCGGCGACTTCAACGGCGATGGCCATCCCGACATCGTCCTGGTGTCGTCGCAGAGCAACAACCAGCGGGTGTCGATCATCGACTACTTCAACGACCGCTTCATCATGCCGATCACCGCCGCGGCAATGGGCTGGGGCGGCGCGCCCACCGTCGCCGACTTCGATGGCGATGGCCGTCCCGAGTTCGCCACGGCGAGCGCCAACAACTACTACGTCTACAGCCCCGACTGCCTGGCTTCGCCCAAGCCCGCCAAGTGCAAGGGCACCGATCCCGGAGTGCTGTGGCAGTCGCGAACCCAAGATAGCTCGTCGGGCTCGACGGGCTCGTCGGTGTTCGACTTCAACGGCGACAAGGTGGCCGAGGTTGTCTATCGCGATGAGTGCTGGCTGCGCGTCTACAGCGGTCCCGATGGCAAGAAGCTGTTTGCGGCCCCTGTCTCGTCGGGCACGGATCTGGAGATGCCGGTCATCGCGGACACCGATGGCGATGGTCACGCCGACATCGTCGTGCCCAGCGACAGCGTGCAGGGCGACAACTGCCGCGGCGCTATCTCGGCCAGCGAGCTAGGCATGGCCCACGGCCCACCGACGCAAGGGGTCAAGGTCTACAAGGATCCGATGGATCGCTGGATGCCCTCGCGTCGCATCTGGAACCAGCACAGCTATCACATCACCAACGTCGCCGACAACGGCACCATCCCGATGGTCGAGGCGAGCAACTTCCTGACCTACAACAACTATCGCCAGAACGTGCAGGGCGCGGTGGCCGGCGGTCGCTCGCCGCTTGGCGATGCCACCGGCAAGATCGGCATCGCGCCGGACAGCGGCGACTGCGTCAAGGTTTACCGTCCGTCGGGCAGCGTGTGTAATCGCGGCACCGCACCGCTCCCGGCGGGTCTGCCGAGCACGTTCTATCTCGGCGATCCCCGCCGGGCCGGCGCGATGAAGATCTGCACCGCGCGCACCACGGCCGAGGTCAAGGTCGGCACCTGCCAGACCATCTTCTGCGAGTGGATGGATCCGACGCTGGGCCCCTACGACCTGTGGCTGCGCGTCAACGACGACGGCGCTTCGCGCCCTTATGGTCAGTGCAAGTCGGGCAACGATCTAGCCCACATGCCCAACGCCGGCTGCGGCCGGCCCCCGGGTTAGCCGCAGATGGGGAGAATGCTTCGCTCGATAGGGCTAGCTGCTTTCTGCGTCAGCGCTGGGCTGTGGGGATCCGCTGCCGCCCAAGCACCCGCGCCCGCGCCCGTGACGACGCCAGCGCCTAAGCCGGCGTCCGCGACGACACCACCGACGACGCCTGCGCCAGCCAGCCCGGGCTACTACATCACACGCACTGGCAACGCGATGGGCACCTTTGTGCAGATCCGCGTGTTCATCGACGAGCCGGAGTCGAGCCGCAGCCCGGCCAAAGACGAAGTGGTCACCGGCCTGATCGAACGCGCCTTCGCCGAGATCCGCCGCCTTGAAGGGCTGATGACCACCTGGCGCGACGACAGCGAGATCTCGCGCATCAACGCCGCCGCTGGGCAGTCGGCGGTGCCGGTCTCGCCCGAAGTGATGGAGGTGATCGAGCGCTCGCTCGCCTTTTCGCGCATGTCGGGCGGCGCGTTTGACATCTCGTTTTATGCCTTAAAGGGCCTGTGGCGCTTCGACGATGATCTGACCCCCGCGCTGCCTGATCCGGTCGAGCTGCGCCGTCGCTTGCCGTTGATTAACTGGCGCCTCATCGCCGTGGATCGTCCGAATCACAGCGTGCGCCTGGGCAAGCCGGGCATGGCCATCAATTTAGGCGGCATCGGCAAGGGCTATGCCGTCGATGCTGCGGTCACGTTGCTCAAGCGCGGCGGCCTGAAGAACGGACTCGTGCAGGCGGGTGGCGATCTCATGATCTTTGGCAGCAAGGGTGGCCAGCCGTTTATGGCCGGCGTCCGCGATCCGCGCAGCCCCGACCCGCAGGACTACTTCGCGGTCTGCCCGATTATCGACCACGCCTTCTCGACGGCTGGCGACTACGAGCGCGCCTTTATCTATCCCAAAGACAAGAAGCGCTATCACCACATCCTCGACCCGCGCACCGGCTACCCGGCCCGCGCCGCCCGCTCGGTGACGGTTTACGCCAAGGACGCGACGACCGCCGACGGGCTGGATGACGCCATCCTGATCATGGGTGTGCAGCGCGGTCTACAGCTCATTGAGTCGATCCCCGATGCTGGCGCCATCATTGTCGACAGCAAAAACAAGGTGCACATCTCCAGCCGCCTGCGCTCGCTGGTCCAGATCGCCCACCCACCCAGCGACGGGATCTGACGATCGGCTCAGGACTTTCGGGCGCGCAGGATCAGGACGGATCCCGGGCAGCGCTGCAGGAGCGGCTCGGAGGCGATGCCGAGAGAGCGCTGCTCGAGCCCCCAGTCGGGGCCGATGCCGACGAGGACGAGGTCGTAGGGGCCACCGCGCGGGGACTGGGCTTCGGCAAGCGCGGCTTCGGCGGGCTCGGTGTGCGGGACGACCGTGATGTGCAGGCCCGGCGAGGTTGGGCTCTGCGACGATGCGGGCGCGGCCGGCGCGGGAAACAGTGCGGCAAAGCGGGTCAGCAGCGCTGCCTCTTCCACCGCTGCATCCTGGCTAGCAGCGACCACCGAAAACAGGGTGACCATCGGGGGCGCAGCGTGGGCGGCGCTGGCCTGATAGATGCGCTGGGCTAGGTGCACCGCCGCCAGATCGTGCGGCGTGCCGTGGTAGAGGACCAGGATGCGGCGAAGCTGGGTCAGGCCGCGATCGATGAGCACCGCGACCTCCATCGGCGCGTTGGCCAGCACCTCACGCACCGTGCCGCCGAGCACGTTGCCCGACAGCACCGGCTTGTGCCAGCCAAGCAGCACCAGCGAGGCTCCCTTGACCTCAGCGACGTTGCAGATGTCATGGCCCGGTCGCGGCGAGATAAACGACAGCGAGCGCACGCTCGCCCCCAGCTCGCCCGCCCGCTGCAGAAGCGGGGTCAGGCCGCTGATCGCCGATGAGGGAGCCGGTGCGGGACCCCCGACATAGCTCGACAAGCGATCCGAGGGCGGAATTAGGCGCAGGGCATACAGCCGCCCACTCTCCTCGGCATGGTGCCCGCTCGCCGGACGTGGCAAGAGCGCGCTGCCCAGCGTCACCATCGCCGGTCCCGAGCGCTCGAAGGCGACGCACATCAGCACCACATAGCCGGGCTGCGCCACTGGCTCGATTGGCGCCACGGACACCGGTGGGTCGCTCTTCTGCGACGGTGGATCGGGGTCCAGGCTCGACGCCGCCAGCTCGCGGGTCTGCACCGCCTGGGGATAGATGACCTGCAACAGCGGCGAGGTGATGAACGTGGTGAGCAGCGCCATCAGCACCATCATCGTAAACAGCGTCGGCGAGATGACCCCCAGGTCGAGCGCCATGTTAAGGACGACGAGCTCCATCAGGCCGCGCGTGTTCATCAGTACGCCGATGGCGGACGACTCGCGCCAGGTGTGGCCGGTGAAGCGCGCCGCCAGCGCACTGCTGCCAAACTTGCCGACGCAGGCGACGAGGATGATCAGGCCGCAGAGCGCAAAGCCATTGGCCGAGCTCAGCAAGCCAATTTGCGTGCGCAGTCCCGACACCGCGAAGAACAGTGGCAGCAGAAAGACCAGCACCAGATCTTCCAGCTTCTCGGTCAGCGTCGCAGCGAAGCCATCACCTTTGGGCAGGATGGCGCCCAACAGGAACGCGCCGAACAGCGCGTGGATGCCGATCAGCTCGGTGACAAAGCTCGATACGAACAGCGCGACCAGCGTCGCTGCGACGACGTTGTGGCTGATGCCATCGCGACCCAGGCTGCGCGCCGCCAAGCGGGCCAGGAGCGGCCGCACCAGGCCCAGCATCACGGCCAAATAAAGCCCGGTGTAAAGCGTGGTCAGCGCCGCACTGCTCAGCCCTGCGGAGCGCACGATCGAGACGACAAAGGCCAGCATGCACCACGCCGTGACGTCGTTAATCGCCGCGGAGGTAATCGAGATGGCGCCGATCTTGGTCTGCAAGAGTCGCCGCTCGCTCAGGATGCGGGCCAGCACCGGGAAGGCCGTGATGCTCATCGCCGCGCCCATAAACAGCACGAAGGAAGCCAGCGGCACCGACGGCGTAGACAGGCGGGGATACAGGAACACGGCCAGGCCGGCACCGAGAGCAAACGGCAGGACGATGCTGGCGTTGCTGATCACCACCGAGGCATGGCCGCGCCCGCGCAACAGCCCAAAGTCGAGCTCCAGCCCGACGAGGAACATGAACAGCACCAGGCCCACCTGCGCCACCATCGAAAGCAGGGCAATTGATGGACCCGGAAATAGCGCGGCGAAAAACTGCGGCCACAGCCAGCCGAGCAGCGACGGGCCCAGCACGATGCCGGCCACCACTTCGGCGATGACCATCGGCTGACCGATGCGCCGCAGGACAAAGCCCAGCACGCGTGCCGTGGCCACGATAAACACCGCCTGCGCGATGAAACGAGACAGCGGGCTATGAAGGAGCGCTTCCATGACCTGACATCCTGAGTGGGGGCTCAGAATACCGCAGGGCCTAAGGGGGCAGGGAGATGTCGTACGCGAGAAGGGCGAGGCGAGAGGGCAGTGGGCTTACGGCAGGCCGATGAGGTCTTGTAGATAGCTGGCGACCTGCGACTCGGGGATGCGCTGCTGCGTCATGCTGTCGCGGGCCCGAACCGTGACGGTGCCGTCGGTGAGCGTCTGGTGATCGATGGTGATGCACAGCGGCGTGCCGATCTCGTCCTGGCGGCGGTAGCGCTTGCCGATGGCCGCGCTCTCGTCATATTCGACCATCCAGCGCTTGCGCAGGTCTTTGTACAGCGCCTCGGCGCGCTCGGGATGACCGTCCTTGCGCAGGAGTGGCAACACCGCGGCCTTGACCGGTGCCAAGCGCGGATGCAGGCGCAGCACGACGCGGGTCTCGACCTTGCCGTTGGCATCGGGCGCGCCGTCTTCGTCGTAGGCATCGCAGAGGAAGGCCAGCGTCGCGCGGTCGGCACCAGCCGCTGGCTCGATGACGTAGGGGATGTAGCGCTGCTTCTTTTCGTCGTCGAAGTACGACAGCTTGCCCTTGTGATACTCGGCCTCTTCATCGGCCAGCGGCAGGCCGGTCAGCTCGCCGCCTTCTTTCTGCCAGGCTGGCAGGGTGCGCACGCCGCGCTGGTGTTGCCGCAGGTCGAAGTCGGTGCGGTTGGCGATGCCTTCCAGCTCGCCCCAGCCGAAGGGAAACAGATACTCGATGTCGGTGGTGGCCTTGCTGTAGTGGGCCAACTTTTCGTGTGGTCGCAAGCGCAGGCGGTCTTTCTTGAGGCCAAGCTGGCCGTACCACTCCCAGCGCGTCTGCACCCATTTTTCGAACCACGCATCGTCGGTGCCCGGGACGCAGAAGAACTCCATCTCCATCTGCTCGAACTCGCGCGAGCGGAAGGTGAAGTTGCGCGGGTTGATCTCGTTTCGGAACGACTTGCCGATCTGCGCGATGCCAAACGGCAGCTTGACGCGGCTCGACTGCACGACGTTGGCGAAGTTGACGAAGATGCCCTGCGCTGTCTCGGGTCGCAGGAAGCACTTGGCCGAGGTATCGGACAGCGGGCCGAGCGCGGTCTCGAACATCAGGTTGAAGCTGCGCGGCTCGGTCAGGTCGCCACCACAAAAATCCTGGCCGCCCTTGCCCGGCTTCTTCGACGGTTTCTGACCGCAGATCGCGCCGTCCAGATCGTCGGCCCGAAAGCGCTTCTTGCAAGTGCGGCAGTCGATCATCGGGTCGGAAAAACCATCGACGTGACCCGACGCCTTCCACACCATCGGATGCATGAGGATCGCCGCTTCCAAGCCGACGATGTCCTCGCGATCCTGCACCATGGCGCGCCACCAGGCGTCCTTGACGTTGCGCTTGAGCAGCGTGCCGACCGGGCCGTAGTCCCAGGCGCCGTTGATGCCGCCGTAAAGCTCGGACGACTGGAAGATGAAGCCGCGTCGCTTGGTCAGCGAGACGATCTTCTCCATCCGTTCATGATCCTGCAGCGGAATCGAGACGGTCTGAGAGGGAGTTGCGGGAGTCGAGTTGGGGTTGCTGGGGGACTCGGACACGGGGGTAGCTCCTACGGGAATGCGGGGTGGGCAAAGGGTATCTAGGCACCCAACGCAGGGCAATCAATTCCTGGGGCGGGCGCGACGTTTGCCAGCCCAACCCGGCGATCCGCGGCAGAGCGACGCGGAATGACCTAGTGCTGCAAGCGGGCAAAGAGCGCGTGCGCGGCAGCGACAAAAGCAGCGCGGCTGTGGTGCTGGGCGACGTGGGCGCGACCGCGGTCGGCGAGGCGCTGCCGGAGTCCGGGATCGCGCAACCGCGACAGCGCATGACACAGCGCCGCTAGGTTTTCCTCGACGGGCACGGGGCACAGCAGGCCGGTCTCGCCGTCGCGCACGATCTCGGGGGCGCCGCCCGCCCGTGCTGCCAGGCAAGGCTTGCCGTGGGCCAGCGCTTCTAGATAGACGATGCCGAAGCCTTCTAGTGCACTCGGCAGCGCGAAGACCTGACACGCGGTTAGCTCGGCATCGCGGACGGCATTGCTCACCGCGCCCAGGAAGCGCACGCGTGGGCTGACGCCAAGCTGTACCGAGAGCGCGCGGAGTCGCGGCAGGTCTGGGCCCTCGCCGATCACGGTCAGCGCAAAGTCATCTTTCGGCAGGCGCGACAGCGCGTGCAAGAGCGCGTCGATGCCCTTTTTCTCGTCGGGATGCAGGCGCGCGATGGCGAGCAGGCGCAGCGGTCCGCTGGTGTCTGAAGCCGCTTTGGATAACGGCGGCAGGCCGGGCAGGGCGTTGACCACACGCACGATGCGCTCGGTGTTCACCCCTTGCTGCCGGCGCACGCAGTCGGCGGTGTAGTCACTGACGCAGGCTACGACGTTCGCGCGCTGCAGGCTCAAGCGGCGCAGGGGCGGCAGCGGAGAAAAGACCTCGCTGCCATGAGCGATGACGCCGACCGGACCCGGCCAGGAAAGCGCAAGCGGCGCCAGGTTGACGTGACCCAGCAGAAGCGGCCGGCTGAAGCGCCCGTCGGAAAGCCACAGAACGCGCAGATATTCGCGGATCAACCGACCACGATCGCCACCGCACGGCGTGTAGTGAAACGCGGGCTCGGTCGTACCCAGCGCATCGGTCAGCGCCAAGACCGAGAGTGGCTGTCGCCGAGCCGCCGCATCGTCGGCCGCGGTCTCGCAGAGCAGGCGATTGAAGGCGGGGATGCCGCCATAGGCGCCGGAGAGCGTGCTGAGGACGATTAGCATCCGTGCCTGCTCAAGAACGCCGCGCTGCGATGGGCTGGGCTGCCATGGGTCCGTTCGGGGGCAGCTTCACGTCGAGATCTGGAAGTCTTCGGGCGGGGCCGAGGCGGTGCGGCTGCGAAACTCGGCAGTGGTGCCTGGCCATAACGTGTAGTTATGGCCCGCGTCGTCGAGATACCAGCTTCGACACCCCCCGCTGTTCCATACGGTCTGACGCAGCCGCTCTTGCAGGCGGTCGTTGTAGCGCCGCTGCGCCTCGGGTCGGACCTCGATGCGACGGGCCCCGCGCGTGTGCAGGAGGCGCAAGCAGTCGAGGATCAAGCCGACCTGCGCTTCGATCATCACCACCACGGAGTTCGTGCCGAGCCCGGTGTTCGGACCGGTCAGGAAGAACAGGTTGGGAAAGCCGCAGGTCATCGTGCCGAGATAGGCCTCGGCGCGCTGCTGCCAGATCTCGGACAAGTCACTGCCGGCGCTGCCGTAGATATTTAGGCCCTTGAGGTATTCCTGCACGGCGAAGCCGGTGGCCCAGATGATGACATCGACGGGCACTTCCTCGCCGGCGGCGGTCGTAAGGCCAGCCCCGGTGATGCCGACGATGGAGTCGGTGACCAGCCGGACATTGTCGCGCGCCAGAGCCGGGTAGTAGTCGTTCGACAAGAGCAGCCGCTTGCAGCCGGGAGCGTAGGTCGGCGTCAAGCGCGCTCGCAGCTCGGGATCACGGATGCTGCGGGCGATGTTGTCTTTGGCGAGGCGCATGATCAGCCGCTGCCCGCGCGAGTCTTGCGCAAAGCGCGTCAGCCACGGCGTGACCCCTTCGGATATGCGATAGAAGATCCCGCGCAAGAGCCGCATGGCTGCCGGCACGTGCGTAAACAGCGTCTTGCGCCCCTCGCTGTAGTAGCGGGCCATGCGCGGCAGGACCCAGGGCGGGGTGCGCTGAAACAGCACGAGCGAGGCCACCTTGGGGGCGATGGCCGGCACGACCTGGATGGCGCTGGCTCCGGTGCCGATGACGGCGACACGCTTGCCCGAAAGATCGACGCTGTGATCCCAGGTCGCGGTGTGAAACTGGTGGCCGGAAAATCCCTCGGCCCCGGGGATGGCGGGGATGGTGGGGTTGCTGAGGCCCCCGATGCCGAAGATCACGAAGTCGGCCTGATAGCGACGGCCTTCCTGCGTCCGCACGTGCCAGGTGCTGTCTTTGGGATCGAAGCGCGCCTCGCAGACCGTCTGGCGGAAGACGATGTGGCGGCGCAGATCGTACTTGTCGCAGCAGCGATCGAGATAGGCCCAGATCTCGGGTCCAGGGGCGAAGGTGTGGCTCCAGGCGGGGTTCAGCTCGAAGGAATACGAGTACAGGTGCGCCGGTACGTCGCAGGCGCAGCCGGGATAGGTGTTGTCGCGCCAGGTGCCGCCGATAGCCGTCGCCCGTTCAAGCAGCACCAGATCGTCCTCGCCGGCTTGCTTGAGCTTGATCGCGGCGCACAGCCCGGAAAACCCTGTCCCGATGATGAGAACGCGCACCCGCGAAAGTCCGGTGTCAGCCCCGGCCGAAGAAGTCTCAGCAGTCATGCTCTGAGAAGGACGCGAATCGCCGGCAATGTCAATTCTGTCGCCGTGCGCAAGCGGCTTTCCGAGCGCTGGCTTTTGGCCGTAAAGTAGCGCCCCCAGGCATCCCATCTAGGAGCCCACGTTGGCACTCCAGACACAACCCAGTGAACCCGCGGAGCGATTGCAGCAGGGCAGCGAGTCGACCGGTTACCACCGCGCGGTCGGGCGTCGCCGGCTGCGCGTGCTGCTGGCGGGCTGCGTCGGGGCCCTGCTTGGCATCGGGGCCTACACCTTTCGCTACGCCGAGGGCCTGTCGTACTTCAGCACCGAACCGAGCGCCTGCGCCAACTGCCACATCATGCAGTCGCAGTATCAAAGCTGGGGGCGAGCCAGCCACCACACGGTCGCAGTCTGCGTCGACTGCCACCTGCCGCATGCCGGGCTGCGCAAGCTCCTTGCCAAAGCAGAAAACGGCTACCGCCACAGCAAGGAATTTACTGCTCAGACCTTCGCCGAGCCGATCTTTGTTCAGGCCGCGGGCCAAGCCATCCTCGAAGAGAACTGTCGCCGCTGCCACACCGAGCTGACCGCGGCGCTGGATAGCGGGGCGCACTCGGCAAAGGACCGCGTCCGCTGCGTGCACTGCCACTCCATGGTGGGTCATGGCGAGCCGGCGCGTCTCGGCGGCCCCCTGCCGTATGTGCGAACCACAAGGAATGTCCCATGACCGAGAGTAAGAACCCGGGATTTTGGAGTCGCCGGCGCAGCCTGGCCCTGCTGGTCGTCCTGGTGGCGGCGCTCGCCGTCTCGCTGAGCGCGCTGCTCGTCAACATCCTGCAGAAGAAAGTCGAAAGCCAGCACCAGTTCGTCCGCGTCGTTGAGGTTGACGAGAACGACACCTCCGCCGAGAAGTGGGGCCGAAACTGGCCGCAGCAGTACGACGGCTATCGGCGCACCGCCTTCCCCACGCGCACGCGCTTTGGCGGGCACGCGGGCAGCGAGGCCCTGCCGGAAGAAAAGATCGCCCGCGATCCTTGGCTCAAGCGCATGTTCCTGGGCTACGCCTTCGCCATCGACTACCGCGACCGCCGTGGCCACGCGCACATGCTGGAAGATCAGGAGGCCACGCGCCGTCTGGAGAAGCCGCAGTCCGGCTCGTGCTTGCACTGTCACGCCTCGGTGCTGCCGCTGTATCGCCAGCTAGGCGGCGGGGATTTGATGGCCGGCTTTGAGAGCAGCTTCAAGCTGAGCTACGCCGAGATGAACCAGAAGCTGCACCAGTCGGGCCACGCCGATCCGGTGAGCTGCATCGACTGTCACGATCCCAAGGACATGCGCCTGCGCGTCACCCGGCCGGGCTTTCTGCGCGGCATTCGCGCGCTGGCCGAATCGAACGCCGAGGTGCCGGCCATCCCCTCGATCGCGCTGTGGCGCAGCGGTGCCCGCCGCAAGCCCTACGACCCCAACGTCGATGCCAGCCGCAACGAGCTACGCTCGTTTGTGTGCGGCCAGTGTCACGTCGAGTACTACTGCTCGGGCAAGATGCCGCTGACCTTCCCGTGGGGGCGCGGCCTGCGCGTCGATGACATCGAAGCCTACTGGGACGAGACCAAGTTCCCCGACGGCGAGAGCTTCTACGACTACAAGCACGCCGAGACCGGGGCCGCCGTGCTCAAGGCCCAGCATCCCGAGTTCGAGCTGTGGAGCCAAGGCATTCACGCCCGAAGCGGCGTCAGCTGCGCCGACTGTCACATGCCCTATGCTCGCGAGGGCGCGACCAAGGTCAGCGACCACTGGGTGCGCAGCCCGCTGCTCAACATCAATCGCGCCTGCCAGACCTGCCACCGCGCCAGCGAGGGAGAGATGCGCAGCCGCGTCGAGCTGATCCAGGAGCGCAACCATGGGCTGTTGCAGCGAGGTGGGATCGCAATCGTCGATCTGATCGAAGCGCTCAAGGCAGCCAAGGCGGCCGGCGTCCCGCAGGCAACGCTGCAAGCTGCACAGCGCATGCAGCGCCGGTCGCAGTGGCGCCTCGACTTCATCGCCGCCGAAAACAGCATGGGCTTTCACGCGCCGCAGGAAGCGGCCCGCATCCTGGCCGAAGCCATCGACGACGCCCGAAAGGGTCAGCTGCTGCTCACCGCGCCGTCGCCTAGCCCCCCGGCTCCGTGATAACATCGCGCAGTCTTTGGCGAAAATAGGTGAGTACCAGCGACATGTCTGTGCAGCCTCCTGCGAGCCATTCCGCGGGCCCTCTGGGGTCCAGTCAGCCGCCCCCGCCCCCGCCTGCCGGAAGCAGCAAGGCGCCGCCTGAGGGGGACGAGAGCGTGACCATCACCGTCGGCCATGCCATCGAGGAGGGCAAGCGCCTCTCGGACTCGATGCTGTGGCCGCTGACGCGTCGCTTCTATGAGGCCAAGGGCCCAGCGGCTTGGTCGAGCGGTGAGATTCCGTTCTACGTCACCAGCAATCCCTTCGTCGCCAACTGCTATGCCCAGGTCGTGCTGGCGTTTCTGCGCGATGCGCTGCGCACGCCGGGCTTCCTCGATGCCAGCGCGCCCATCTACATCGTCGAGATGGCGGCGGGCCATGGCCTGCTGACCTTCCTGTTTCTCCGTCGCTTCCTGCCAATGCTGCGCTCTTCATCGGTGCGCGGGCTGGATGTGCGCTATGTCATGACTGACATCGCCGAGAGCAACCTGACCGCCTGGGTCAGCTCGCCGGCCCTCGGCCCGTACTTCGAAGAAGGGGTGCTCGACTGCGCCCTGTTCGACGCCGAGAACCACGAAGAGATCGTGCTGCGACGCAGCGGCGTGCGGCTTTCCGTGGGGCAGGTGAAAAACCCGCTCATCGTCTTTGCCAACTACATCCTCGACAGCTTGATCCAGGATGCCTTTCGCATCCGCGAGGGCGTGCTCGAAGAAGCGCTGGTCACGCTGCGACACCCCAGCGAAAATCCGCCGCTGTCTGACCCCAACTGCATGGTGGATATCACCGCGCACTACGACTA
>DAORCZ010000122.1:0-12962 GCA_035345735.1 Pseudomonadota bacterium
GCGCTAGGCGACCTTTCCGCCTGCAGATTTGGCGCCCTACGCCGCACTGCGTCACCGCTGGGCCGCATACGGACTGGCCGCTGCGCCGCAGTCGGTGAAAACCCGCGTGCCGGCCGCTGGGATCGCATAAGCTGATCGATACTGTGACCCCTCTACACCCTCTGTTTGACGACCTCCTCAGTGTGGACTCATGGACGCGGCGTGCGGCAGTGGGTCGCAGCGATGTCAGCCAGCCGGCCCTGCGCTTTGCCCTGCGGCGGATCCTGTGGCGCGATCGCGATGCCGGGGTGCGCGCCGCGGCGGCGATTCGGCTTAGCCGCGTCAAAGTGGGGGCGGCTTCAAGCCCGACAGCGACGGTCAGTGCGCCCAGCGAAGTCGCATCCTGGCTGAGCGATGCGCTGGGCGATGTCGCGCCGATGGTCCGCGAAGCCGCGCTGCGCGGCCTGGCTCGTCTGGCGCCGCGTCTGCCGGTGTTGGCTCGTGCCGAGTACGGCAAGGCGGTCGGTCTGATCTCGAGCAGCGACGCGACGTGGTGGGTGCGCCGCGCCGCGCTGCTGGCGCATGCCGCGCTGCTGTCGCTGCAGGCCGAGCGCAGTCTGCCCCTTCTGCGCATGCGACTGGGCGATCCCTTCTGGCGGGTGCGTCATGCCGCAGCGCAGGCGCTTTACGCCATCGGCCTGCGTCAGCCCGAGCTTCGCGAGGCCATCCTCGCCGCCAATACGGATCTTCCCGGGGCGGCGCAGGCTGGCCTGTGGTATCTACGTGCCCGTTTCCAGCCGGGCATCGAAGTCCATGCTTTTGCGGTCCCACCGGCGGATGGCCCGCTGCACAACCCTGACCCGGCTGTCGTAACGGCTCGCCTGCGGGCCCGGCCCCTGGGACAGCTCGACGCCACCGAAGCCAGCGAGCCCGCCATTGCCCCGGCCGATCTCGTCGCCTTCTTCCCCGACCCGCACGAGGCGCTGCGGCGACTGGCGGTCGAGCACCTGCATCACTACCTCACCCACTCACCCAGCACGGCAGAGGCCGAGGGTCAGCGCATGGCAGTCCTGCGCTCGCTCTTGCCGTGGCTAGAGACGCCGACCCTGCCGCACGCGGCGGAGACGACGGCCGCCTTCCTCGATCGACTGGGTGAACCGGCTGCCCGCTTGGCGCGTGACCTGCTGCGTCTGGACTCGCCGCCGGCAGGCGCCCTGAGCTGGGCTGCCGCCTACGCAGCGCAGACCGCCGCGCACGAACTTTTGCCGCTTTTGTGCCGCCAGCTGGAGCATCGATCGGCGACGGCGCGGACGGCGGTGATGGCGGCGATCTTGGCTCTGCCGCCGGCCCCCGATGCCCCGCTTCCGAGCGCCCAGGGCAATGACCGCAGCGACGATCATCGCACCGATAGCAGCGACGATCCGCGCAAGCTGGCCTTCCTGCGCGGCCTGGCCGATGAGCGCATCGAGGTCCGCAGTCTGGCGGCGGTGGGCTTGGCCGGTTATCCGATGGATCCGCGGCTGCACGCCGTGCTGTGGGACCGACCGCTCGCCGACTATCGTCCGGCGGCGCGGCTGGCGCTGGTCGACCTGGCGCGACGCAGTCAGGATCGCGCTGGGTTAGGACGCGCGCTCTACGATGCGCATCCGCTGGTGCGAGCCGCGGCCCTGCGTGCTCTGCTGCGTCTGCCGGCTGGAGCGTCTGCCGGTGCCGGCGCCGGCCCCGACGTCGCTCGCCCCCCCGACCCTTGGCTGGCCGATCGCGATCCCGAGCTCCGCTGCGCGGCTTTGCCCGCCGCGCCCGAGCAGGCTCCTCGGCTGCTCGCCGAAGATCCCGATCCCTATGTTCGACGTGCGGCTCTGCGGACCATCGCCAGCCCGGCGGGACGGCAGCACCTAGGTCCTGCGCGAGTGCGACAGGCCGCGCTGCTGGCCAGCGGTGCGAGCGATCCCTGGCTGCGCACCGAAGCGGCGGCGCTGCTTTCGGCGATGGCTGAGGATTCGGCCGGGCTCGTTGCGCTGCTGCGGCTGTCGCGCGATCCCGTCGAGAGCGTCCGGGCGGCAGCGGCCGATGGCTTGCAAGACCCGGCGATCACGCCTCGCCTGCGTTCACTGATCGCGTGGGGTCCGCGCAGCGATCAGGCGCCTGAGATCCCAGCCGCGCTCGCAGCGGATGAGCGGGCTGCCGCTTACGCCTGGATCGCCCTGCACGAGGGAGCAGCGGCGAGCGATCTTTTACAGCAGGCGCGACTTGACCCCAGCGAGCCAGAGGCGGTGCGCCAGATCCTGCCCTCGCTGCTGTTTCTGTCGACCGGCGAGAGCCCCGATGTAGACGAGCCGGGAGCGAGCGCAGCGACGGTCCGTCCCACGGTGAGCCCGCCCGCCATGCCAGTTCCTGCCCGGCGCGTGCTCGGTCGCACGGGCATCGCCGTGTCGCCGCTCGGTCTGTCAGGGGCTTACGATCCGCCGCTTTCCGCCATGCATCGCGCCCGCGCCGCTGGCGTCAACCTGTTCTTCTGGGAGCCGAGCTATCTGCGCCTGACGCGCTTCCTGCGGCGCCACAATATGCAGGGGCCGGCGGCTCGTCGCGACATCGTCATCGTCGCTGGCAGCTTCGAAGCGGATCGTGTCGGCATCGAGCGCGATGTGGCGCGCGCTCTGCGGCGGCTGCGCACGAGCTATCTCGATGTGCTGTTGCTCTTGTGGGTGCGCTCGCCCGAGCGCTTGTCGCCCGAGGCGCTGGACACGCTGCAGGATCTCAAGCGCCGCGGAGTGATTCGCGCCTTCGGCTTTTCGACGCACCATCGCGACTTGGCGGAAGCCGTCGTCCCGAGCGGCCGCTTCGATGTCGTCATGCTGCGTCACAGCGCGGCCCATCCCGGCGCCGAAGATCGTCTGCTGCCGCTGTGTGCTCAGCACGGCGTGGGCGTGATCACGTTCAGCGCGCTGTCGTATGGCCGCTTGCTGCGCGCCCAGCCGGCCGCCGCCCAAGCGACCGAATCACAGGCTGCGGGCGATGAAGGCGATGCGCTCAACGCGCCCTCTGTCCTGGGTCCGCTACCGACGGCGAGTGAGTGCTATCGCTACACGCTCAGTCAGCCTGGCGTATCCGCCTGCTGGAGTGCGCCGCGCAGCTATGGCGAGCTCGCCGAAAACCTCGGCGTGCTGAGCGCCCCGCCGCTGCCCCCCGCCGACTGCGAGCGCCTGCGACGGCATGGCAAGCTGGTGCGCGCCGAAGATCGCCGCTTCTCGGCCTTCCTGCGCAAGGGAACTGAGGGCTCGCCCGAGACCCTGTCGCAGCTCCAGCCGCCCCCCGATCCGCTCGTCGGTCCCGACGCCGGCTCGGGTTCTGCGGACGCGCTGTTGGCCGAAGTGCTGGGGCTGCTCGATGCCCAGCCGCTGGCTGCCGACTATGGCGATCCCGACGCACCCGCTGGTGGCTCTACACCTGGCGGGGCAGGCTCCGCGAGCTCCCCCGGGCCGGACGCAGGCGGCGGCGGCCCCTTCGCGCTGGGCTTCGGTCATTCCTTCTTGTCGCGACGTCGCAAGTCTGAGAAGATGTAACCGTCTGAGGTGCTCTTGCGGCCTAGTGGCTGACTCCCCGGGGGGAACGTTGAAGAGGCGCACCACCGGGGGTCGCGAGCTAGCTTCCATGCTGCGATGGAACGTCGCGGCTGTATATGACCGGCACTGGAGAATGCAGTGGGACGAGAGGCCGCTTGCGGCTTTTCTCCTCTCGTCCACCGCTGTGAGCAAGTAGCTGGGCCGCAAGAGCCCCTCTGACGTCCTGGCAAGCGAGTGCTCATGACGGAAGCCACCCTGGCCCCTCTCCCCCGCTATGCCCCGCCCCCGCGGAGTCGAACATGAGTCTGTCCGCGCTGCTCCTGCAGCTGAAACCTCTTTTGGCAGCGCCGCGCGAGAACCTGGCGGCGATCAGCGATCTTCTGCGTCGTCATCGGGATCTGGCGGAGTATGAAGTCGCGCGCTTCTGGGTGTCGCGCGCCATGGGACCGCAGCTAGAGCAAGAGCTACGCAGTCCCGACCCGCGCACCCGCCGCAAGGCCGCCGAGGCCGTGCGTTATGCCTGCACCCGCAGGAGCGCCGGCCGCCTGCTGCGACCGCTGGTCAAGGAAGCCGATACCGGCGTCGCGGTGCGGGCCCGAACCGCGATGCATGCGCTGCGGCTCGACGATGTCGCGCTGCCGGACACGCGCTATCCCAAGCCGAAGCATGCCGGCGGCTTTGGCGGCTACAACGTCACCGGCTGGTGCTTTGGCCTGTTCCCGCACATGCATCGCTGGTGGCGCAAGAAGGCCAATCCCAACCAAGCGGCGAAGCAGACGCTGCTGGAAAAGCACGGGCTGCCGGTCTTGGCCAGCGAGGCGGAGCTGCTGAGCTGGCTGGGCCTGAAGCGACGCAAAGATCTGCTGCGCCTGCTGCGTCCGGGCTGCGGCACTGGGGCGCCCTACGTCGAGTTTTCGATCCCCAAGGCCAGCGGTGGCACGCGCACGATCAGCGCTCCCCGCGCCTCGCTGAAGAAGATTCAGCGCCGCATCCTCGACGAGATCCTGGCCAAGCTGCCGACGCATGCGGCCAGCCATGGCTTCGTACGCGGTCGCTCGGTGCTCAGCAACGCCAAGCCGCACGTCGGCGCCAGCCTGGTCCTCAAGATGGACCTGCGCGACTTCTTTCCGACGATTCACTTCCGTCGCGTCTGTGGTCTGTTCTGCCGCATCGGCTACTCGTCGGAAGTGGCGAGCCTGCTGGCCGGTCTTTGCACTCATCGCGGCAAGCTGGCCGATGGCTATGTGGTGTGGCCGGGCGTGCTGCCGCAGGGCGCCCCGACCTCGCCAGCGATTGCCAACCTGCTGTGTCGGCGGCTCGATGCGCGCTTGACCGGCCTGGCCCGCGGGCTGGGTGGCAACTACACGCGCTACGCCGACGATCTGACGTTTTCGTTTAAGGCCGTGCCCGAGCGCGGCATCGGGCGCTTCTCGTGGTGGGTCGATCAGGTCTGTCAGCAGGAAGGCTTCGTCGAAAACACCGGCAAGCGTCGCGTGCTGCGTCCGCAGAATCAGCAGCGCATCACCGGCATCGTCGTGAACAGCGGCCTGAACATCCCGCGCGCCGCACGCCACACCTTCCGGGCCCTCTTGCACAACGTCAAGCACGACGGGCTGGCAGCGCAGGCGCGTGGTCGCAAGGATCTGCGTGCGTATCTTTTGGGCTTTGCTTCCTACGTGCGGATGGTGCAGCCCAAGGTCGGCAAGCCCCTGCTCGCCGAGGTCCGCGCCGTGCTGAAGGCGGCGGGTCAAGCCGACAAGAAATAGCCCGGCCGCTGCTATCATGCGCGGCCATGTCCGCCACGCTCTCTCCGCAGCGCTTTCCCATCTATCCCTGTCTGGCTGGTCGCACGGTGCTGATCACCGGCGCCTCAAGCGGCATCGGCGCGGCCTGCGCGCTGGCCTTTGCGCAGAACGGCGCCCGCCTGGTGCTGGCGGCGCGGCGACGTGAGCGGCTGGCTGGTCAGGTAGAAACCCTAATGCAAGCCGGCGCGCTAAGGGTTCACCCGGTGGCGCTCGATGTCCGCAGCCGTGTCGCCATCGCGGAGCTTCTTTCCGGCCTGCCGCCGGACTTTGCGGCGCTCGACATCGTCATCAACAACGCCGGTCTGGGGCGCGGTCGCGACAAGCTGCAGGACGGCGATCCGCTGGAGTGGGACGAGATCCTCGATACCAACGTCAAGGGCCTGCTGTACATCGACCGCGCCGTGCTGCCGCAGATGGTGGCGCGCGATGCAGGACACATCGTGCACATCGGCTCGATCGCCGGGCAGCAGGCCTACGCCGGTGGCAACGTCTACTGCGCCAGCAAGGCGGCGGTGCGGATGCTGGGCGAGTGCCTCAAGCACGATCTTTTGGGGACGCGGGTGCGGGTGTCGAGCGTCGATCCTGGCATGGTCGAGACCGAGTTCAGCGTTGTGCGCTTCCGCGGCGATGCCGAGCGCGCGCGATCGGTCTATCAAGGCATGACGCCGATGACCGCCGCCGATGTCGCCGAGGCCGTGCTGTTCTGCGTGTCGCGTCCCGCCCACGTCAACATCAGCGAAGTGGTGATGCTGGCCACTGATCAAGCCGCTGCCGCCACCGTGCATCGTCGCGGAAACGGCTGAGCCCCCGACGGCAAAGGGGAGCCGCGCTGGGGAGACGGCGCGGCCTTCGACTACAGCGTCAAGCGGCGATAACCAAACAGCCGCACCCGCCGCAAAAAGACATCCAGCAGCAGCACCGCGATCGCCGCCCCGACGAGATACAGCCACAGCGGGCGCAGGTAGCGCAGCGTCTCTTCGCCGCGCGACAGCACCTGCTCGGCGCGCTCGTAGCGGGCCCCAAACGTAGCCTGGGCGATGCGGTCGAGCAGATCCTGATCCGGCGGCAGCGCCAGGTACTCGCGCGAGTAGGACAGCGACAGCGTGCCCCATGACTCGGCGACGACGGGACCCGGACCGGCGGGGGTGCTGGCCCCGCGATGCACGGCGCGCAGCATGAAGGCGCCGGTGCGCGGCAGATAGACCTCGGTCTCGTAGCGACCCGGCGCGGTCTGCGGCAGGGGCAGCGTCAGGATCGGACCCTGCTTCAGCGTGCTCGCTGCGGCCGCCCCGCCCAGCGCCGAACCTGTCGCGCGTCCCTCGCTGTTGTCGAAGATCTCAAGCTGGGTATCCAGGCCCGACACGAAGCGATCGTCGCTGGAGATGGCATCGACGCGCACCTGGACATAGGGCGGCACGGCCGCGGCGCTTAGCTGATAGCCCGGCCCGCGGTTCTTGCTGTCGTGGCGCATCGACGAGCGAACTAGCTGCGCCCAGAAGCGCGCGTAGCCTGGCCAGCGCAGCCAGTCGACCGCCCAGCGATTCTTGACGTCGCTGGTGAACGCCACCACCTGACCCAGGCCCTGCCGCCAGCGCACCAGCAGCGGCTCGCCCTGCGGCGACACCAAGATCACCTCGGACATCGGCTTGGCCTTGGTCGACACGTAGCCGCGCAGCGCCGGCGCGCTCTCGATGCCGACGCCATCCAGAAGCTCGACGAACTTGGCGACCACCGGCCGCACGCGATCTTCGACCAGGGCCGAGCGCGCGACCTGCGTTGTCTCTTTGGTGAAGATCTTGGGGATCGAGCTCTCGTCCTGCGTGTAGTAGAAGCGGCCGCCGCCGTTTTCGGCGATGGCGGTGAGCAGCGTCTGATCCGCGCCCGAGCCGACGCCGACGGTGGACACCGTGATCTTCTGCGCCACCATCTGATTGACCAGCTCTAAGATGCCCTGGTATTCGGCCTGCCCGTCGGTGAGCAGGATGACGTGCTTGATCTTGGCGGTGGCCGCGGCGAGCTGCTGATACGCCTCTTGCAGCGGTGGCAGAAGCTGCGTGCCGCCCCCCGCGGTGAGGCGCGCGATGTCGCTGCTGATGCGCACGCGGTTCTGCGCCCGCTGCAAGCGGACGAGCGGCATCGCCTGGCTGTCGAAGGCCACAACACCGATCAGATCATCGGCGCCCAGCATCTCGGCTGTGGCGCGGGCGGCATCCTTGGCGAGCTCTAGCTTGCGACCGCTCATCGAGCCTGAGCGATCGATCGCCAGGATCAGGGCCAGCGTCGGCTGATCGCGCTTCTTTTCCTGCTCGAAGCGCACCGGCAGCACCTTTTCTAGCTGCGTGCCCTGATAGCCGCCCGAGCCAAAGCTGTTCTCGCCACCGGCCATGATGAAGCCGCCGCCGAAGTCGCGGACGTAGCTCTCGATGGCCTGCATCTGCGCTTGGCTGACCAGCGTCGCCGATACATCGGACATGAGCAGCAGATCAAAGCCCAAAAGATCCTTGGCGCGGCTCGGCAGACCGTAGGGACCGCGCGTCTCGACCTCGATGTTTTCGCGGGTCAGCGCCTGCGCCAGATAGCTCTTCGCAGCGTTTTCACCCTCGATGTAAAGGATGCGCGGCCGACCGCGCGCGAACAGCGGCAAGAGCGCCTGATTGTTGCTGGCAAAGCGATCCGCGAAGGGGGCCCCCGGCACCGCGCCAAGCTGCAGGCGATAGCTGGTGACGCCGGCGCTGTCGATCTGGCTGCGGAAGCGCACCAGGTTGCGACCGGCCAATAGATCGAGATCGCGATGGCCATCGCCGGGGTTTTCGCGCTCGCCAGAAATGCCGCTCTGATACAGGGTGGCGCGGACGCGCTGGGCGACGCTGGAATAGATCTCGCCTTCGAGAGTAAACGGCGCCCCGACCTTGATCTGCGTCGCTTCGGTGGTGTCGCTGAGCAGGCGCAGATCGCGGACCAGCACCTCGGCGGCTTCTTCCGCGGCGAGCGGGAAGTAACCGACGCGCACACCGCGACGTCGCGCCGAAAGCGCCTCTGAGGTCACGTCGCCTTCGGTCTGATTCCCGTCGGTGAACAGCACGGCTCGGCGCAGCGTATCGGGGGCGTGCAGGCCATAGCTCAGCTGCAGCGCGGCCTGCAGGTTGCTGCTGTCAGGGCGCAGCCAGGCTTGTGCTGCCTCGCGATGACCGGCTGGGCCACGCAGCGTCTCGACCGTTGTCGGCTCGCTGGCGCCGCGCGAATCGCGCAGCACACCCGGACGGCCGGCGAAGGTCACGACGTGCAGATCGTCCCCGCGCTCGCGGCTGAGGCGGCGCAGTTCGTCAATGCGGGCCGCGGCCTGCGCGACCTGGGCATCGCTGATCGAGTGCGAGACATCGACGAGGGCAACGGTCGAGACGCGCGTGCGATCACCGAGCAGAGCGGGCTGCGACAGCGCGAGGCTCACGCAGAGCACCAGCAGACTGCGCACCGCAAGCTGCGCCCCAAGCTGGGTCCGCGACATATCGGTCAGCGAAGTCGCAAGCGCCGGCCACAAGAGCGGCAGCAGCGACAGCACAAGCAGCGCCAGCGGTCGCTCGATGACCAGGACCTGACTCGCGCTGAGGGCAAAGGCCAGGGCCCGCGGATCGACACGGGCGGTGCCGGCCAAGCGCAGACCGCTCTTGAGCCAGGCCGGGGGCTGGCTGAGCAGCGCCGCCCCACCGAGGAACAGGCCCAAGGCGGCAAGCAGGCTGAGCGCGGTCAAAAGGAGCAGCCGTCGCCCACCCCGACGATAGGCCAGCAGGGAAACCAGAACCGACAGCCCGAGATAGCCGGCAAGGGCAAAGGGGAGCTGAGCAGACGACAGACCAAGCTCGCGCAGGACGCTCATACCGTCCACCGTCGGTGGTAGCTCCACCATTCAAGGGCAATTAGGGCCAGCACGGCGAGCAGAAGATACGGCCACAGCACGCGGCGCAGCGCGCGCTCGCCAGGCTCGGGAGCACGCAGCGTGGTCTCGCCGATCCGCAGGTCGCTGCGCAAGATCGCCGCCGATTCTGTGGGGTCGCTGAGGTTGCCGGCGAAGCGAGCGGGTACGCCATCGGGGCGCGAGATCTCATAGAAGCCGACGCGCTGCCCAAAGTGCAGGGCGTAGCCCTCGCTGACCGGCGTGGTCAGCAGCTCACCGTCGGGCAGAAGCAGGCTGGCTGAGGTCAGGAGGCCCGTGCCGGTGCTGCGTGCCGACCCCGCGAGGCGCGGCAGCGGGATGCGCCAGATCTGGCCGGTGCGCCGACTGCCCAGGTCTTCATCGACCTCGCCAGCGAACCAGTCGAGGGCGTTCATCAAAAGCAGGGGAAAGGCGACTCGCAGCGGCAGGTCGCTCTGTCTTAGATCAAAGCCCAGGGCCAGGCTGCGGCGCAGGCCGACGCGGCTCGACTCTTCACGCGCCACGACCAGCGTCTGCTTGAACATGCTGGCCAGGGGGCGGTCGCCGGGTTGCAGCGTAAACGCTGAGCTTCGGCTCATGTTGACGTCGGTGAGTGACACCCAGCGCAGCACCGGATGGGCGGTATCGACATCGGTCAGCAGCGGCGACTTCACGGTTCCAGCGACGGGGAAGGGGCTGTCAGGGCCCTGCGGATCGAGATAGATGGCGTGCGCATTGGGCGGTGCCTTGGGCGTGTAGGCATCGAAGATGATGGCGTCGTAGCGCTCGGCGCGGGCGGGGTCATAGGCGGTCGGCGCGACGCGCTCGACGATCAGGTGATTCTCTTCCCCCGCTCCGGTGGCCAGCAGCGCGCCTTCCAGAAACAGGTTGCCGCGCGTCACGATCAGCACGCGCTGCTGCCGGCGCTCGGGCAGGACGGTGAAGGCGCGGTCGTCGAGCGGCAGGATGTCGACGGCGCCCGGCGTGGCCAGCTTGATCTGCGCTTCGATGTTGCGGCCGGCTCCCGACAGGTTGTTGTAGATGCGCTCGACGGCCTGGCCGGGCGGCAGATCCAGGGTCTGCACATCGACGACCTCGCCGTCTTGCCGTAGCTCCAGGGTCGCGCGCTGCGGCGTGGTCGGCAGCGCCTGGCCATCGCGGGCGATACCGGAGCGCACCGGCTCGGGGAACCACAGCATCCGGACCAGCACCTCGTAGCTCAGGCGATTGCGACGATAGCGGCGCACCGACAGCGCCGAGATGGCGGCATTGCCGCGCACGCTGCCGGACTTTTCCGTCGCCACGGCGGGCAGCGGCTGGAAGCGGACATTGATGCCAGCGGAAGGCAGGGTGCCAAGCGAGGCCAGGCTCGAAGCCTCAAAGCCGCCGTCGGAAAACAGCACCACGGTGGGGTTTGGCCGGCCGGCGAGCAGGGCCCGCGACAGCTCAAGCGCCGAGGGCAGGTCCGCCCCGGTATCGCGCGGGATGACGCCGTCGATCTGGGCAAATAGCTCGTGCTCGTCGTAGGACAGACCGCCGAGCGGGGCCGGCTGGCCGTCGAGCGCCACCACCACCGCCAGATCATCGCCGCCGAGCGAGCGGACAAAGTCGCGCGCCTGGGCCTGCGCCGCTTGCAGCCGGCTGAGTTCGCGACCCCCGGCGGCTGAGAGTCGCGCCTGCATCGAGGCCGAGGCGTCAATCAGCAGCACCAGCGTGCGACCGCGCTGACTGCGCCCCAGGCGCGGATCGCCAAGCGAAAGTACAAGCAGGGCCAGCACCACAAGCTGGATGAGCAGCGAGAGCAGCCGCAGCAGCCGTCGCCACCAGCTGGTCGCTTCGCTGCGCTGCAGCACCTGCTGCCACAGCCGAATGAACGGCACATCGACGCGACGGCGCTGTTGCTTCAGCAGATACAGCGTCGTTAGGCCGATCCCAGCGACGGCAAAGATCAGCCCCAGCTGCTGCGCGGCGAGACCAAGCAGGGTCATCGCAGGAAGCCCCCCTCGCGCAGTACGCGTAACATCAGATCTTCAAACGGCACGTCCGTGTTTGCGCGTAGATAGCCGATCCCGCGCGAACCGCAGTAGGTCTCTAGCGTCTGGCAGTACTCGGCGTGGGCGCGGGCGTAGGCGGCGCACATGGCATCGGTGAGCGTCACCTGGCGTCGCTCGCCGGTCTCCATATCAGCGAGCTCCAGATCGCCGCGCAGCGTCGGCTGGGCTTCGCGCGGATCGACGATCTGGATCACGGCGGGCTCGAAGCGGTGATAGCGCAGGAGGTTCAGCGCCTCTTCATAGCCGGCGTGATCGTAGAAGTCGGACAGCACGACGGCGACGCCGCGGCGCCGTGTCTTGTGCACAAACTCCGAGATCGCGGCCCGCAGATCGGTCTGGCCGCCCGGCGTCAGGCTCGACAAGAAGTCGAAGACCTTGAAGATGCGGCCCTTGCCGCGCGCCGCCGGTAGCTGATCCTGCATGCCCTCGGAAAAGGCATACAGCGCGACGCGATCGAGGTTTGACAGGCCCACATAAGCCAGCGCGGCGGCGACCTGCGAGGCATAGCCGAGCTTGGCGATTCGCCCATCGCGCCCGGCGACCGACAGCGGCCGCCCGTCGCTGGACGCCCCCAGGCGCATCGACTCGCTGGCATCGACCAGGATGTAGATGTACAGGTCCTCTTCTTCTTCGAACAGGCGCAGGAGCAGGCGATCCATGCGGCCGTAGACCGCCCAGTCGAGGTAGCGCAGATCGTCGCCGGGGGTGTACTGGCGATGGTCGGCGAACTCGATGCCGGCTCCGGTCTTGCGCGAGCGGCGCTCGGCGCGCAGGCGGCCGGTGAACACCTTCTTGGCGACAATGTGCAGGTATTCCAGCTTCTTCAGGAAGGCCTGATCGAAGCCGCTCTCGGCTGCACTCTGTTCGTCGCGTAGGGCCATGGTCAGCGGGCGGCGGGCTTAGGCCGGGCGGGCGGCCGGGGTTGGACTTGCGGCCGGCAGGTCGGGCGCGTTCTCGGGCGTGCGCTCCAGGATGGCGCCGATGATGTCATCGGGATCGACGCCTTCGGCCTGGCCTTCGAAGTTGAGGATCAGGCGATGGCGCAGAGCAGGACGGGCGACGCGCTGCACGTCAGCGCAGGAAGCGGCGAAGCGACCATCGAGGAGTGCGGTCACTTTGGCGCCCAAAAGCAGGGCCTGTGCCCCACGCGGCGAGGCGCCGTAGCGCACATAGCGGCGCACCGGATCGCGCTCGCCCTTGCCGGGCTTGGCTTCTGGCTTGCCGCTCGTCGGGGTCGTTCCGGCTTCGGGATGGGTCGCGCGCAGCACGCGCACCGCGAAGTCCTGCACCGACCGCGCCACCGGCACCTGCCGCACCAGCGCCCGCAGCGCCAAAAGCTCGTCGCCGCCGATGACCTTGTGGGCGTGCACCGGCCGCTCGCTGGTCGTGCGATCGAGGATCGTGTGCAGCGCCTGCCGCGACGGAAACTCGACCTTGAGCTTGAAGAAAAAGCGATCCAGCTGCGCTTCCGGCAGCGGGTAGGTGCCTTCCATTTCCAGCGGGTTCTGCGTCGCCAGAACGAAGAAGGGAGACGGCAGCTGATAGGTGGTCTTGGCCACCGTCACCGTCTGTTCCTGCATCGTTTCGAGCAGCGCTGACTGGGTCTTGGGCGTGGCGCGGTTGATCTCGTCGGCCAGCACGATGTGCGCAA